>NZ_LZMK01000045.1:0-221750 GCF_001665865.1 Nocardia sp. 852002-20019_SCH5090214
GATCCATCTGGGCCTGATGCAGGGCGTGCTGGAGGGCCGGGCCGCGCCGCTGGCAGTCGAGCGGCTCGAGGCATTCGCGGAACCCGATCTGTGCTTGGCCCATCTCACCACCACCGGCAGCGCCGGGCCCGCCCCGGCGCAAACGGACTCCGCGCGATAACCAGCGCCGGGGCCGGCATCGTATCCTCCACGACCTGCCCCTGCCCTGGTCGTTCACCGTCCGCCGTGGCGACCCGGCAATCGAACTGACGCGGCTGATTGTTCACATCCACCTCCGACGGTCTGTTCTGCGTCACGTCCGTGGCGGGCATGTGACCCACCTCCTAGTTTTTACAATATTGCTTTGTATAAACTGATTCGTGCGAGGCTCGCCAGCCAAGCCACCCCGGTTATGACACGCGTCATTCATGACCCACCGGCCCGGCAGGGCGGCGACTCGACACAACCGCCCATACCGGAGATTCGAGGAAATGCGATGACCACCGCGATGCTTCCCCCGCCCCCGATCCACCACCCGCTCGAGATCCCGCAGCACGCGGTCGGCGTTATCCACCGGGTGCGAGACGCCGTGCGCGCGTTACCCGCTCCGACACTTCCGCGGGACATGCTCGCGGCAACGACGGTGGGCGATCTCGCCTTCACTCACGTCATCGACGCCCGCACTCTCGCCGTCGTCGCCCGCAAGGACCGCCACATCCAGCCGATCGCCGCGATGATCACCGAACACCTGCTCGGCGTCACCGCGACCGTGGTCGGCAGCGCGATCATGGTCACCCTCCGCTGACCGTTCCGCCACTGTCCACAGCGACGCCACGTTGATCCCGGCCCCGCTGAGCTCGAACCGGCCGAGGGGCCGGGAAGTGTTTCCGCAACGAATCGAACGGTGGTGCTCACTATGCCTATCGGGAAAGCCACGATAGTTCCGGCACTCGATGACCCCTGGCCGAGGCCGGAACGGGGTCGGGCTGATGAGTGACGTGGCCAAGGTGATTCGACTGCGCGACAGCGACTTCGAGGCGCGGCAACGGCCGGCGTCGCGGCAATGGCCGAGCCGGCCGGCGTTACGCCCGGTGACGTCACTGACCGGGCGACTGGCGCCGGCGACCCCGCGCAGCCCGGGCGCCTCGGCCGGCGCCACGATCATCAACGGAATCCGCGGCACCGCCGAATTCGCTCGCCGCCGCTTCACCGGCGACTACAGGGTCGACGAGTTCGGCTTGGACGAACACCTGTTGGAATCGGTTCTGCTGCCGGCTCTGCGGCCCCTGTCCGACCTCTGGTTCCGGGTGCAGGTCACCGGCGTCGACAACATCCCCGATACCGGCGGCGCCCTGATCGTGGCCAACCACGCGGGCGTACTCCCCATCGACGCCCTGATGCTCCAGCTGGCCGTGCACGACCGACACCCCGAACAACGGCTTCTGCGGTTGCTGGCCGCCGATCTGGTCTTCGACCTGCCCATCCTGGGCGGGTTGGCCCGCAAGGCCGGGCATACCCTGGCCTGCCCCGCCGACGCCGAACGCCTGCTGCGCTCCGGCGAGCTGGCCGGAGTGTTCCCCGAAGGGTTCAAGGGTGTCGGCAAGCCCTACCGTCAGCGGTACAAGCTGCAGCGGTTCGGACGCGGCGGATTCGCTTCTGCGGCGGTCGAGGCGCGCGTGCCGATCATTCCGTGCTCGATCGTCGGCTCCGAGGAGATCTACCCCAAGCTCGCCGACATCACCCCGCTGGCCCGGCTGCTCGGGTTGCCCTACTTCCCGGTGACACCGACATTCCCGCACCTTGGCGTGCTCGGTGCAGTCCCGCTGCCCTCCAAGTGGTACATCGAATTCGGCACCCCGATCCCGACCGACGGCTTCGCCCCGGCGGCCGCCGGCGATCCGATGGCCATGTTCGACCTCGCCGGCCACATCCGCGAAACCATTCAACAGACGCTGTACAAACTGCTCGCCAAACGTCCGCACCCTTTCACCGGCCCCGACAACTAACCGCACTTCGAGGCTGTCGGTTCAGAGCTGTGCCTGCAGGCCGGTAGTGGCCGAGCCGGTCACTGCATCGACGAGCGGGGTCAGCCGACGAAGTTCTTCCAGATGGGTAGCACTGAGCTGGGCGAGAGCACGTTTTCCGGTCTCGGTCAGGGAGAGGCGCACGACGCGTCGGTCCGTGCCGCCTTCCCGGTTGCGGGTGACGAGCCCGAGTTGTTCGGTGCGATCGATCAGCTGCACCACGCTGTGGTGCCGGGTGCACAGGTATTCCGCGAGCTCGCCGATGCTGGGTCCATCCGGGCCTAGATGGCCTCGGATCGCCAGGAGCAGTTGGTGCTGCGCGGCGGTGAGTCCCACGTCGGCCGCCCGGTGTTCACTCCAGCGCAGGAACCGGCGCAGTCCGACGCGGAACATCAACAGCCGCGAGTACTCCTGATCGGTGAGATCGGGCGACGACGTCGACTCATATGTCATGTCATGATATTATCATGTCATGACATAAGACCGGCGGTGTTCCGGACCGGTTCCGCCTCTCGTCGTTGTCGATCTCAGCCGCTGGTCTTCACCGTGCAGCCGAAAGGTGGTGGAAGACATGGCTACTGACGCCATGAACATGAGCCTGCATCCCGACATCGTGGAGTTGCGGGCCAAGTACGAGAAGTACGAACTCGCCGCGATGGAACCGGCCGCGCAAGCTGTCATCGGCGTGATGTTCCTGACCGGGCTCTACATCGCGATCTCGGCGTGGGTCGTCGGTTTCCACGGCTATCCGACCTTGACCGCGAACAACCTGATCGTCGGAACCGCTCTGGCGGTGCTGGCGCTGGGGTTCGCCTCGATGTACGGACGCGTGCACGGCATCGTCTGGGCCGCTCCGCTGATCGGCGTCTGGATGATCATCAGCCCCTGGGTGGTCAGCGGCAATGTCGCCCATCCCGCGACGATCTGGAGCAACGTGGTCGCCGGTGCGGTCGCCGTGCTGCTCGGGCTGAGCTCGATGGCACTGGGCATGCGCCGGACCGCATGAGCGCGAACCGCCAACGATGGAGTGCGAGCCGATAACCAGTGGGATTCGGCTCGCACCGGACAGCAGGGGGGAGGAACGGAGGGTGTATGACCGACAGCGAACATAAGTCGCGGGTGGTTGTGGTGACCGGTGCCAGCGGCGGTATCGGCCGCGCGACTGCGGTGGCCTTCGGCCGGCGAGGGGACAGGGTAGCGCTGCTGGCCAGGGGCGAAACCGGTTTGGCGGCCGCGGCCGAGCAGATTCGTCGGGCGGGCGGTACCGCTCTGGTCGTGCCCACCGATGTGGCCGAGAGCGAGCAGGTGACAGCGGCGGCCGAGCGGGTCGAACAGGAACTCGGGCCGGTCGATGTGTGGGTGAATGTCGCGTTCACTTCCGTGTTCGCACCGTTCGACGAGATCGAGCCCGCGGAGTTCCGGCGGGTCACCGAGGTCTCCTACCTCGGCTACGTCTACGCCACGATGGCGGCTCTGAAGCGGATGAAGGCCCGCAATCGAGGCACGATCGTGCATGTCGGGTCGGCGCTGGCGTATCGCGGCATCCCGCTGCAGAGCGCCTATTGCGGAGCGAAACATGCCATTCAAGGTTTTCACGAGTCGTTGCGATGCGAACTGCTGCACGAGCGCAGCGGGGTGCGGGTGACCATGGTGCAGATGCCCGCGGTGAACACGCCGCAGTTCTCATGGGTGCTGTCGCGGCTGCCGAAGCAGGCTCAGCCGGTGCCGCCGATCTACCAGCCGGAGGTCGCCGCCCGCGCTGTGCTGTACGCCGCCGACCACCCGAACCGACGCGAATACTGGGTGGGCGGCAGCACCGCGGCCACGCTGGCCGCCAATGCGATCGCGCCGGGCCTGCTCGATCGTTATCTAGCCAAAACGGGTTTCGATTCCCAGCAGACCGATCAACCCCGCGACCCCGAACAGCCCGAAAATCTGTGGCATCCCGCCGATGGCGAGCAGGGCAGGGACTTCGGCGCCCACGGCATCTTCGATGCCCGGTCCACCGGACACAGTGCGCAGTTGTGGGCCGGTCAGCACCACGGCGCGGTGGCCGCTGCCGTCGCCGGGGTCGCTACGGCGGCGCTGGGCCTGTGGTCCCGTTCGCGCCGGTCCCGGCTGTGAGCGCCCGCGCATCCGGTTCGGCGGTCCGGCGGAGCCGGCTGGCGGGCATCGTCGCCGGCGTATGCGGTGTGATTCTGCTGAGCGCTCCCCGCCGGTTCGTCGGCCCCGCCCCGAGGGCCGTGACCGTGGCGCGGCTGCTCGGCGCCCGATACGGCGTGCAGGGCGCAATGCTGCTGGTGGTGCCTCGACCGCCGGTCCGCGTCGTGCGCGCGGTGGATGTCCTGCACGCCCTGAGCATGCTCGCATTCCTCGGCTCACCCCGATACCGGCGCCCGGCCCTGGCCAGCGCCGCACTCTCGGTCGGCCTGACGCTGCTGGCCCGGCCGAGCAACCGTCGGTGATCGCCTCGGACCGCACCGACACGCCGTGCGAAAAGGTGAGCCGTGGGGCTCCGATGTGGTGACCAGGACGCTGACCGCGTGACGGATCGGATCGAATAATCGCTGGTAGAGGTGCTCGCCCGTGTAAGATTCGTCCTGCTTGGTCGAAATGGATGATGCCGCGGCTGGAGCCGGTGGGTACTCGGCCTTCCGTGTTCGTGCGTAGCCCGGTTGTGTAGTGGCAGTACGGCGGCGCATTTCGAGTTGGTCCGATGGCGTCCGCGGTAGCCGACAAATGGATACTTCGCTGACGAGGGAAGGCTCGTATGCAGATTCCGGCTGCGCGAATCCTGTTCACCGACGATGATCGAGACGAAATCGCCCGTCGTGTCACCACCGCGCTGAGCACCGGTGCGCTCACTCTCGGGCCCAATACGCGAGAGTTCGAATCCGATTTCGCCGCCGCCCACGGCGCCCCCTATGCGGTCGCGGTCAGCAGCGGAACCGCCGCGTTGGAGATCATCCTGCGCAGCGTCGGCGTTGCCGGACGTGACGTCGTCGTGCCGGCGAATACCTTCGCCGCCACCGGATTTTCGGTGCTGCGCGCGGGCGGCAACCCGGTCTTCGCCGACGTCGATCGCGATACCTTCGCGCTGTCGCCCGCGACCGTGGAGGCCGCGCTCGGACCCGACACGGCGGCCGTCGTGCTCGTCCATATCGGCGGATTGGTCTCGCCCGATGCGCCGGCCCTGCGGGAGCTGTGCGACGAGCGGGGGATCGTGCTCATCGAGGATGCGGCGCATGCCCACGGCTGTAGCTACGGTGGGCGGTTCGCGGGCTCCTTCGGCGTCGCGGGTGCTTTCTCGTTCTATCCGACGAAGGTGCTGACCAGCGGCGAGGGCGGAATGATCGTGACCGCCGACGAGCGTATCCGCGACGAGGCCGTGATCTACCGAGACCAGGGCAAGGCCGGCTTCCTCGGAAACGTGCACATCCGTGAGGGGTATGCCTGGCGGATGAGTGAGCTGCACGCTGCGGTCGGCCTGGTTCACCTGCGTCACCTTCCCGAATTTCTGCGGGTGCGCCAGGCCGCGGCACACCGCTACGACGCGGCGATCGACGCGATGGACGGATTCGAGCGGCTCGCCATCGCTCCCGAAGGGCGCAGCAACTACTACAAGTACATCGTGTTGCCCACCGACGACATCGACCGGGCGCAGTTCAAGAAGGCGGTCAAGGAACGGTTCGGGGTCGCGCTGACCGGTGAGGTGTACGAGGCGCCGCTGCATCGGCAACCGGTGTTCGAGCGCTTCGGCGGCCGCCGGCTCGAGGTTGCCGACGATATCTGTGCCCGGCACATCTGCCTGCCGTTGCATTCCGACATGACCGATGCCGAGGTCGATCATGTGCTGGCTGCGTTGTGCGAGGTCCGAGACACACTGATGGGAGGCTGAACAAGACATGCGGATCGGAGTGACAGGCGGCTCCGGCTTCATCGGAGCCCACGTGATTCACCGGCTCGCCGAATCCGGACACACGGTCTACGCCCTGGATACGGTCGCCCCGTCGAGTCCGGACCCTCGAGCGCGATTCCGCCGGGTGGACGTGCTCGACTCGTCCGCCGTCGTCGGCGCCTCGGCGGATCTCGAGGTGATCTTCCATTTGGCCGGCATGTCGAATGTCGATGTGGCGCATCGCGATCCGCTGCGGACGGTGCGATTGAACGTGGACGGCACCGCCAACATCCTGGACGCGGCCCGCGTCCACGGCCTGCGCCGAGTCGTCTTCGCCAGCACCGTATGGGTGTACGGGGCCGCCTTCGACGTCTCGGACGGAACGCGGCCGCTGACGGAGGCGGCGCCGATGGCGTTGGCCAAGGCCGGCCACATCTACACCTCGACGAAGATCGCCGCGGAGATGCTGATCCACAGCTACGCCGAGACCTACGACGTGCCGTTCACGATTTTGCGCTACGGCGTGCCGTATGGGCCCGGCATGAGAGACGAACTCGTCCTGGCCCGATTCGTTCGCAAAGCCATCGCGGGTGAGCCGCTGACTGTCGCCGGAGACGGCAAACAATTCCGCAACTACGTTTTCGTCGAGGACCTCGCCGACGCGCATGCACGCGTGCTCGACGACGCTGCCGAGAACCAGGTGATCGCGCTCGAAGGCAGCGAGCGGGTGAGTGTGCTCGATATGGCGGAGGCGGTGCAGGCGCGTTTTCCCGGTACCCCGATCGAGCATGTTCCGGCGCGGCCGGGTGATTTCCGGGGCATCGACGTATCGAACGCCCTGGCCGACAAGCTGATCGGGTGGCGACCCACGACCTCGTTCCAGGACGGCGTCCGGCGATACGTCGAGTGGTATCTGGCGGAGCATCCGGACACGGCCGCGGCCCGCGGAAACGGGTAGCTATGTCGACTCCCTCCGCGCTGCTGCTGTCCGGCTCGCTCGGTATGGGACACGATGTGATGGCCGACGCATGCGCGGTGTCGCTGCGCCGGCGCGGCTGGGCGACCGACACGGTCGACAGCATGCGCATGATGGGAAACCGTCGAGGTGGACTCGGCGAGAAGGTGTTTCGCGGCATGCTCGCCGTGCCCGGCCTGTACGACGCCTTCCACTTCGGGCCACTGCGCTCCGGGGGCCGGCTGGCCCGGTTCATCGACGCGGCATCGTGCCGCTACCTGGTTCCGGCCCTGGACGCGCGGCTGCGCGACCGGCCGGTGCAGTTGCTGGTGTCGGTGTTCGCCACCGGCGCCGCCGCGGCCAGTCGGATCAAGGATCGTCATCCCGATGTGGTGAATGCGGTGTTCTGCACCGACACCTGCCCGCATCGGTTGTGGGTGCATCCGAACACCGATCTCTACCTGGTGACCTCGGACCCGGCGGCCCGCTACATCCGGCGCTTCGAACCCGGCGCGGAGATCGCGGTGGTACCGGCGCCGGTACGCCCGCAGTTCTACCGGGCGCCGCCGCAAGCCGAGGCGCGGGACGCGTTGGGCGTGCCCCGGAACGCGAAATGCGTGCTGCTCATATCGGGGGCGTGGGGTATCGGTCCGCTGGCCGAGGCGGCCGACCTGATCGCGCGCGCGGGCGTTCACGTGCTGGTCGTGGCGGGCCGCAATGCCGGACTGGAAGCGCGGCTGCGGTCGATGGCCGCTGGAACGGAGCGGATCGTCCCCTTCGGTTTCACCGACGAGATTCCCGTGCTGATGTCCGCCGCCGATCTCGTCATCACCTCGTCGGGGGATACCTGCGCCGAGGCGAGAGTGATCGGCCGCGACTTGCTGCTGCTCGACGTCGTGCCCGGACACGGTCGAGACAACCTCCATCAGGAGCTCGTGCGTGGCGCTGCCGCGGTGACCTCCGCGCAACCGGAGGCGATCCGGCGTTGCGTTCTGGCTTGTCTGGAGCGAATCGAACCACCGCCGACTCGAATTGCCGTCGAACCCGAGGCGTGGGAAGAGGCGTTCGGCGCCACGCTGGACCGGGTCGGGCTGGGCGGCCGGGCGTCGGCGCCGTGAATCAGTCGCTGACTTACGGGTTGCCGGCGGTGGTCGTAGCCGCGGCGCTGTACGGGTGCGCGCCGGCAATCCAGGCCACGGCGGCGCGGCGGACCGCGCACGGCGGCGGCCTGGGACTGCTGTTGCTGGCGCGGCTCGCCGTGCGGCCGCTGTGGCTGTTCGGATTGGCTTGTGAGATGGGCGGTTTCGCGGCCGAGGCATACGCGTTCTCGGTGGCGCCGGCGACTCTGGTCGCGCCCTTGCTGACCCTGGACATGGTGTTTCTCGTTGTGATTGCCCGCCGCGGTCTCGATGAACGGCTGGCGGCGGTGGGGCGCTACGGGATCGTCGCGATGGTGCTCGGCACCGGCCTGATGGCGTATGCGTTCAACGACGAATCGGCACTCGGTTCGCCCGCGTCGAACGTAGAGATGCTCCTGTTCGTCGTTGGCGGCGTAGTGGCCGCCGCGGCCGGGGCGGTCGTGGGGGACCTCGGTACCAGGACCCCACGACCATGGGTCGCGGCGCTCGGGTTCGGCACCGCGGCGGGAATCGCCTACGGCATCGCAACGGTCGCGACACGCCAGGTCGGACTCACTTTCGAGCTACACCGTCCCTGGACGATGCTCGCCACGCCGACACCGTATGTCCTGGCGGTATGTTCGGTGCTCGGGATCAGCCTGCTGCAGCGCGGTCTGCAGGCGGGCGCCGCGGTCCTCACATTTCCGGTCGCCAGCTTTCTGTCCTCGTTCGTTCCCGTCGTGCTCGGTGTCACCGTGCTCGGTGACGAGATCCCCGGAGGCGGCGCGGGCGCCGCCTTCGTCCTCGCGTTGCTGGCGGTATCTGTCGGTGTGACATGTCTCGGCCGCGATCGCGCGTCGGCCGCGCGCAGGCTCGAGGCGGAGACCGACCCGACCCCGAGGAGGGTAGGGTGAGCTGGCTGGTGACCGGTGGTGGCGGTTATATCGGATCGCACGTGGTGCGCGCGCTCCGTGCGACCGGCCGGTCCGTGGTCGTCCTCGACGATTTCTCGACCGGTCGCCGCGCTGCGATACCCGATGATGTCGCGACGGTCGCGGCGTCGGTCACCGACTTCGCGGCCATGACCGCCGCACTGCGCGACCACGAAATCACCGGAGTCGCCCACCTCGCCGGCCGGAAATCGGCAGTGGATTCGATGTCCCACCCGCTCGAGTACTACGAGCAGAACACCGGCGGAACCCGCACCTTGCTCGCCGCGATGCGCGCTACCGGCGTCGAACATCTCGTATTCTCTTCCAGCGCAGCGATATACGGCTCGCAGGTCGGAGACGGTTCGGTACGCGAACAGACACCGCCGTGCCCGATAAACCCGTACGGGCGCAGCAAGCTCGCATGCGAGTGGATCGTCGCCGACGCCGCCGCGGCGTTCGACGCGCTGAGTTCGACCGTACTGCGCTATTTCAACGTCGCGGGGGCGGGCGGCCCGGGGCTCGGGGATCGAAACGCGACCGGCTTGATTCCCAATGTGCTGCACGCGATTTCGACCGGCCGGCCGCCGGTCGTCTTCGGTGCGGACTACCCGACGCCGGACGGATCCTGCGTCCGCGACTTCGTACACGTGCTCGATGTCGCGAACGCACACGTCAGCGCGGTCGAACGGCTCGAGTGCGGCGGGACGGGGAATTCGGTGTACAACGTCGGCACCGGGCGCGGGTACTCGGTATTCGAAATTCTCGATGCCGCCCACGCGGTGACCGGTGAGCGGTTCCGGTACGAGGTCGGCGACCGACGGCCGGGCGACCCGCCCCGCGTGATCGCCGATATCGCCAGAATCGGTCGGGAACTGGGGTGGCACGCGCGGCTGGGACTCGCTGACATGCTGGGCAGCGAGTGGGAAGCGCGAAACGCCGTGCGGGGGCGAACGAGCGCATGAAATCCGCTGTCGCGCAGGCGATGATCGCTGGTGCCGGTGCCGTGACGCTCAATGCGCTCCCATCGGTCACGGCGATCTCCGCGGTTCGCGAGCACCTGACCCCTCGCCTGTCCGGATACGCGGATACCGGCACGGTCGCATTGACCTTCGACGACGGTCCGGATCCGGCGTCGACACCGGCCGTCCTGGACGCACTGGCCACTGCCGGCGTGCACGCGACGTTCTTCCTCCTCGGATCGATGCTCGAGCGGGCACCGGCGCTCGGCGCTCGGATCGTCGCGGAAGGTCACGAGGTAGCGCTGCACGGCTGGAGCCACCGCTGCCTGCTGGCGCGCGGGCCGGTATCGACGCACCGCGACATCGCGCGCGCGTACGGCCTGATCGCGGAGACGACTCGGAGTAGACCGCTGCACTACCGACCGCCCTACGGAATACTCTCGGCCGCGGCGCTGACCACGGCCCGGCGGCTGGAAATGACGCCGGTGCTGTGGACCGCGTGCGGTAAGGACTGGATGCGGACCGCAACGCCGGACACGGTGGCACGCCGAGTGATCCGCGAACTCCGCCCCGGGGGCACCATCCTGCTGCACGACTCCGACTGCACATCGGCGCCAGGCTCGTGGCGCGCGACCCTGGAGGCGCTGCCGCGAATTTTGACCGAGTGTGCCGAGCGTGATCTGTGTGTCGGCTCTCTGGCGGAGCGGACCCGCACCCAGGGGAGTGAGGCCGACAGCCGCACGGGGAGCTGATCGCTACCATGGGGCCACCCCTGATGCTGGACCGCGGAAGTTCGACGGTCAGGTGTCGAGCAGTTCTCGGGCGAAGAGGTCCTCGATCGCCCACTGTCGCGAGGACAGTCCCTGTTCGGCGTGGTAGCGCAGATAGGTGTCGAGGGTGGGGCGGTTGGCCGCGATGCCGTAGGGCCACCAGTCGTCGCCGAATTGCTCGGCGTTGCGTTCGACCAGTGCGTTGAACCACGGCACCATGGTCTGCACCTCGTAGAGGCGGCGATTGCGGCGATAGTATTCCGCCACAGTGTCTTTCGCCTCGTTGAAGACCCGGAAGATTTCGCGCGCGAGGCCGGGACGTTCGCGCAGCAGGTCGCGGCGCACGACGATGACGTGCATGATCGGGAAGAGCCCGGTGCGCCGGTGATACTCGCGCTCCAGGAGTTCGGCGTCGGGAAACAGGCGGGCGACGTTCGGTGATCCGTCGAGTACGCACTGAGGGACGTTCGCCGAGAACAGGGCCTCGATCTCGCCCGCGTCCAGCATCGCGCTCAGACAGGCGCCCTCGGGTGCGGCGGTCACCTCGACGTCGGCGGGAGGCGGGTGCGGTACGAAATCGAAGGGGGCCATGGGTTTGTCCAGTCCGCCGATCACCCAGCGGCTGCGTTCCGGGTGAAAGTCGTAATCGTCGGCGAAGATGCCTTTGGCCCACACGCCGGAGTCCTGACCGTAGGTGCCGAACTCCCCGATGGTGCGCCCGGCGAGCTGCGCGGGGCGAGTGATACCGGCGTGGACGTTGACGAAGACGCAGGAATGACGGAACACCCGGTTCGGGAAGATCGGCAGCGCCACGTACGGTAGGCCCGCGTCGAGCAGGCGCAGGTAGAACGTGAGTCCCAGTTCCGCGATGTCGTATCCCCGGTCGCGGATCGTCCGTTCGAAGATCTCCGGCAGGGTGGCCGCGGTGTGCATGGTGAGCGCGCTGCCGTCGACGGTGGTGGTCGCATCGAACAGTGCGCGGGTGGTGTCGTAGCGGAAACAATCGGCGGTGAGCGTGTCGTCGGTCATGAGCGTGAATCTCCTTTCGGTTCTGCGCTTTCCACGGTGGCCGGTGGACGTACAAGGTGTCCAAGTCCCGCTCCGCATCCTCGATACCCTCTCGGTATCGTGCGTGGGGTGGATCTTCGCCTGCTCCGGTACTTCGTGGCCGTCGCGGAGGAGCGCCATGTCGGCCGGGCGGCGCACCGCCTGCACATGACCCAACCGCCGCTGACCCGCGCGATCCGCGAACTCGAGGACTACGTGGGTGTGGCGTTGTTCGAGCGCACGCCCAAGGGTGTCGTCCCGACTGCGGCCGGATCGGTGTTGTACGAGGAGGCGTGCGCCCTGCTGCGCCGGGCCGACCGCATCCGCGAGCGGGTGACCACCGCGGCCGGCACCGCGACACTGACCATCGGGACACTGGCCGATACCGCCGCCCACGTCGACAGCCGGCTGGTGGCCGCGTTTCGCGCCCGCCATCCGCATGTGCAGGTCAGGATTCACGAAACCGATCTCGGCGATCCGACGGCCGGGCTGCGCGCCGGGCTCGTGGACGTGGCGCTGACCCGAACTCCGTTCGACGCCAACGGAATCGGCATGCGTGTGCTCCGCTCGATACCGGTCGGTGTGGTGATGCGCGAGAACGATCCCCTCGCCCACCGTTCGTCGGTCACGGCGGACGATCTGACCGACCGCCGCTGGGTGCGGCTGCCCGCCGAGACCGACCCGGCGTGGACCGCGTACTGGACGTGCGGCACACCCGATGGCGCCGCGCCGGAACTGCGCACGATCCAGGAATGCCTGCAAGCGGTCCTCTGGAACGGGACCTCGGCCCTCGCCCCGCTCGACCAGCCACTACCCGCCGGGCTGGTGACCGTCCCGTTTCCCGATCGCCCGCCGAGCCGTCTGGTCGTGGCATGGTCGAAAACCGCTCGCAGCCCGCTGATCCGCAGTTTCGTCCGGACAGCCGCGGAGGAATACGGCGCCCCGGACGACGGCGCCTGAACGTACCGGCGCGCGGGCGGTGCTGAATCGAGAACTAGCGGATGATCTCGTGAACGAACGTACTACGAGAACGCCGCCACAACTTGACCGTCGGATTCGATGAAATCGAGTTGCTCTAGGCAGTAAGTCGAGATCGAATCGAGCGCACCGCGGTCCGGTGCGGCCCCCTCGCTATCGGCGTTCGAACCGTATTGTCCAGGGAGTGACCAACGCCGAGCAGATCGTACGACTCGCCCAGGGCAACGCTGCTGTCACCATCGACCCTCGCAACGGATGCCGGATCAGCGGCATGACCGTTGACGGCATCGAATTGCTCCGCCAGGGAACCGAATACGGCGCCTTCCTGATGGTGCCCTGGTGCGGCCGCCTCGCTTACGGCCGCTTTCGCAACGGTGGCGTCGTCCACCAGATGCCGGTCAACCACCCGCCGCACGCCATCCACGGCACCGGACGGGACTCCGCCTGGACCACAACCCAGGCAGACGACACATCAGCTGCATTCACCGTCGACCTTGCCGACCCGTGGCCTTACTCCGGCCGCGTCACGCAGCGGGTCGAACTCGGCGAACACTCTGTGACACTCAGTCTGGGGATCGAAGCCTCGGCGGATTCGTTCCCGGCGCAGGCCGGCTGGCATCCCTGGTTCCTGCGCAACCTCGGCAAGGGTGGCGATGTCGAGATCGACTTTCACGCGTCGTGGCAGGAATCCCGTGGCCCGGACTACCTGCCCACCGGTGAGCGCATCGAACCCCTGCCCGGTCCCTGGGACGACTGCTTCGGGATGCCCGACGGCGTCGACGTCACCCTCGCGTGGCCTGGTGCTCTCGAACTGAAGGTCACCAGCGCCGCCGAATGGGTCGTCATCTACGACCAGCAGCCCGGGGCGGTTTGCGTCGAACCGCAGAGCGGGCCACCGAACGGCCTCAACACCCTGCCGCGACTGGTCACGCCCATCGACCCTCTCGAGATCTCCATGACCTGGAGTTGGCAGCGCCTGACATAACAGGGCCGAACGACTCGGCAGCCGGCGGCATGTCAGGGCCGGCTTCGGCCTTTGGTCTGGCCTTCGGCTTCCTGGATCCGGCGTGCGACTTCGCCGAGGCCGTCGGCGAGGGCGGTCAACTGTGTCGGTGTGAGAACGTCGATCAGCAGATCGCGGACCAGTGTGACGTGCCCGGGGGCGGCTTGTTCGAGTGCGCGGCGGCCCTTGTCGGTCAGGGTGGCGGTGACGCCGCGGCTGTCGCCGGGAACGGTCCCGCGGCAGACCAGCCCGGCCTTCTCCAGCTGATCCACCTGATAGCTCAACCTGCTCTTGGAGTTGATCAGCGAGTCGGCGAGCGCGGTCATGCGGAGGGTGCTGTCAGGGGCGTCGGCCAGCCGGACCAGCACCTCGTATTGCCCGTGGGACAGTCCGGCATCGCGTTTGAGCTGGCCGTCGATCTCTCGCTCGAGCAGCGCCCAGCCGGAGAGCAGCGCCTTCCAGGCGCGCATTTCCTGGTCGTCGAGCCATCGCACGGGCTCAGTCTACCCATCTTGTTCGAATTTGAATAAAGGCGTACTATCGCCGCATAAGGTTCAAATTTGAACAATAGGAGGTGTGATGACTGCCGAGCGGACAGACCGGATGCCGGTTTTGTACTTGTCGCACGGTGCGCCACCGCTGGCCGACGACCCGATCTGGCCCGAACAGCTGGCGCAGTGGTCGGCGGCATTGCCGAAACCGAAAGCGGTGCTGATGGTTTCGGCACATTGGGAAGACGCGCCGGTAACGCTCGGGGCAACCGAGACGGTTCCGCTGGTGTACGACTTCTGGGGCTTCCCGCAGCACTACTACGACGTTCGTTATCCAGCACCGGGCGCGCCGGAGTTGGCGGCGCAGGTTCGGAAGTTGGTGCAAGGTCCGGGGACGGCGGTGCGGGAAGCGCCGGACCGGGGCCTGGATCACGGTGCGTACGTGCCACTGGTGGAGATGTATCCGGAGGCAGACGTTCCGGTGCTGCAGATGTCGCTGCCCACTCTCGATCCCGCGGAGCTGATGGCGCTCGGGCGCAAGCTCGCTCCGGTTCGGGACGAGGGCGTACTGATCGTGGGCAGTGGATTCTTCTCGCACAATCTGCGGGCGCTCACCGAAGACGGCTCCGTGCATCCGGTGATGGCCGAATTCGACGAGTGGGGCCACGGCGTGCTCGCCGCGGGCGATATCGATGCCCTGCTCGACTTCGAGAACAAGGCCCCCGCAGCGCATCTCGCGCACCCGCGCACCGAGCACTTCGTCCCGCTGTTCGTCACCCTCGGTGCGGGCGAAGCCGACCTCGCCACCCAGCGCAGCGTCATCGACGGCTTTTGGCACGGCCTCGCCAAACGCTCCATCCAACTCGGCTGAATCACTCACCCCGACAATAGGAGTTTCCATGACCAGCACCACCGCGACCGCCCCTGTGGCGCACGCCTCCAGCCAGGTCGGCTATGACGCCGGGCTGCTGGTGTTGCGTCTGGTGATCGGCCTGACCGTCGCCGCGCACGGCACCCAGAAGCTCTTCGGCTGGTTCGGCGGCGGCGGCATCTCCGGCACCGGCCAATTCTTCAGCGCCAGTGGCTATCCCGCGAGTGACGCCATGGCGGCGGTTGCCGGGCTCAGCGAAACCCTCGGCGGTCTCGGCCTGGCACTCGGTCTGCTCACCCCGTTGGCGGCGGCCGCCGTGCTGGGCGTCATGATCAACGCCATCGAGGTGCACGGAACCGGTTCGTTCTTCGCCCCCAAGGGTTTCGAATACGAATCGACCCTCGCCCTCGCCGCTGCCGCGCTCGCCCTCACCGGACCCGGCCGCTTCTCCGTCGACCACTACCTTCCAGTGCTGCGCACTCACCGGCTCGTGTACGGCGTGGCGGCGATCGTGCTGGCCGTAGTCGCCGCGAGCATCGTGCTGCGGGTACGCAACTGACCTGCCGTCACTGTTCGGCTTCCGTCCCGGGACCGGGCATACCGCCCCGGCGCCGAAGCGGCCGCCCTGGCACCGCAACGAATCCGGCGCCTCGGTCGGTGCTTCGACCTTGCCGGGACGGACTGTGAAGATCAGCCGAGTGTGAACGTCCTGGCGCGGATGCGGCGCCGGCTGGGAGAGTGTTCCCCATGGAGAACTTGCGGGACGCCGAGCGCCGACTCCAGAGCGCGCAGCTCGCCGGAGATGTCGAGGCGCTGGATCGGCTGCTGGATGATCGGCTGATTTTCACCTTCGGTGCGAACGTTCAGACCAAGGCGGACGACCTGGAGCTGCACCGCACCCGAGCGCAGGTGGTGACGAAGGTGACCGAGGAGGAGTTGACCGTGCTCACCGACGGGCGTACCGGGGTGACGTGGTTTCTCGGCACGATCGAAGGGACCGTCTCCGGTACGCCGTTCGCGGCCAGGATGCGCTACACCCGCACTTGGCTGTACGACGAGACCCACGGTTGGCGAATCATCGCCGTGCACGCCAGCACGACTGATTGACGCAGCCGAGCTGCACTTTCGCGACCGTGTGCCAGCCCTTCCAGAGATGATGTCCGCCGGCAGTTGGCATCGAGTCCTACTGCTACCCAGTTACTTTCGTTCCTGCCGAACCGGCTGATGGGGCGTTAGCCTTGCGCGAGTTCGTAGCTGTAGTACACCAGGCCGTCACCGAGCTGTCGGGTGTCGACCAGGTGTAGCGGCTTCTTGGCGCCGCCCTCGTCGAACAGCCGCCGGCCGGTTCCCACCACCACCGGAAAGACGACCAGCCGCAGTTCGTCGAGCAGGTTGTGTTCGATCAGTGTGCGTCCGAGCCGGTAGCTGGCGTAGATCAGGATGTCCCCGTCCACTGTGCCCTTCAGCTCCGAAACCTCCTCGACCGCGTCGCCGCGCAGGACGGTGACGTTGCTCCACCGAGGGTCCTCGACAGTCGAGGACACGACGTATTTGGGCATGCTGCGCACCCTGTTCGCCCACTCGGGGCCCACACGGCCCTCCGCCAGGTTCTGCTCTGTCATCCGGTCCGCGAACCACTCATTGGTCCGCCCGCCCAGAAGCAGCACCTCGGCGTCCAGCGCCTCCCGCGTCTCACGGACGGTCCAGTCTTCGAGGTCCTTGGCTCCTACGAATTTTTGGAACCAGCCGCCGTGTTCGAAGCCCTCCGCGCCGTCCGGGTCTTGGACCACTCCGTCGAGTGTGACGTTCGAGGTGAGGACGATCTTTCCCATTTCCGTGCTCCTTTGACGAGGTTGTCGGTTGTCACGGGTGTGGACGCCGCGACATCGGAAAAGGGGGTGATGCCCGAGCGCCCCCTTCGCGCAGCGGCCGGCGTCCGTACAGGATGGAAACGCACACGCGGAGAAAGGTGGCCGGAGTGGAGCTGGCGAAAACAGACCTGATGTCGCGGGCGCGGGCCGGCGACGGCGAGGCGTTCCGAGCGCTGACCGAGCCGCACCGTCGCGAGCTACAGGTGCACTGCTACCGGATGCTCGGATCGTTTCAGGATGCCGAGGACGCTCTTCAGGACACCATGTTGGCGGCGTGGCGGGGCCTCGACCGATTCGAGGGCCGCGCCTCGGTTCGCACGTGGCTGTACCGCATCGCGACCAACCGGTGTCTCGACGCGTTGCGCGCCGAACGCCGGCGTCCCGCGAAGCAGTGGGACGTTCCGGGAGTCGAACCGCCGGAACCGACGGGTTTCGGCGAAATCCATTGGCTCGAGCCCTATCCCGACACCCTTCTGGACGGCGCGATCAGTGTGCCGCTGGGTCCGGAGGCCCGCTACGGGCAATCCGAATCCATTTCCCTGGCGTTCGTGACCGCCCTGCAGATTCTGCCGCCTCGCCAGCTCGCCGTTCTCATCCTGCGCGACGTCCTCGGATTCCACGCCAACGAAGTAGCCGACATGCTCGATACGACCGTCGAATCGGTCAAAAGCGCCCTCAAACGCGCACGGGCGGGCATGCGACATCGACTTCCGGTGACGGCTGCCGGAGCCCAGCCGCCCGCCGCCGGCTCGCCTGCCGAGAACGCGCTCGCGGCGAAGTTCGTCAGCGCCTACGAATCCGCCGACATCGATGCGTTGGTGGCGCTGTTGACCGACGACGTCTTCATGTCGATGCCACCGATTCCGTTGGAGTACCGGGGCCGAAACAGCGTGGCCCGCTTCTGCGCCCTCGTTTTCGGCTCGGGACGGAGATTCGAACTGGTGCCGACGCGAGCCAACGGTCAACCGGCGTTCGGTGTCTACCTGCACACCCCCACCGGTAGTCAGGGAGTCGGCCTGTTCGTGCTCACCCTCGCCGGCGGCCGAATCAGCGCCATGACCCGCTTCGAGGAGAACGTCCTCCCTACGTTCGGGCTGCCGCTATCCCTGCCACGTGCACGGTAGAACGCCGTCGACTCATGCCGGCTACCGCCGCACATCGCGCACATCCCGGACCCCGGCCGGGCAGGATTCGGGCGATCCGATGACGTTGGCGCACACCGACGCAGCCGCCCCCCTGACCGGGTATCTTCACGACCGTGACCTGTCCGACGTGGTCCCTGGTTCAGGTCGCGGGTACGCTCGGGCCGCCAGGGCAACCACCAGCGGCTTTGTCCCGCAGCAGAACTCAAACAGATCTCTCACCACGCGCTACGCCATATCCGTTGGATATTCGGTTATTACCACCGGAACCGACTGTGGTTCAAAGAAATTCGGAAGGAGCCC
Organism: Nocardia sp. 852002-20019_SCH5090214; assembly: GCF_001665865.1. NCBI lineage: Bacteria > Bacillati > Actinomycetota > Actinomycetes > Mycobacteriales > Nocardiaceae > Nocardia > Nocardia sp. 852002-20019_SCH5090214. The sequence continues at coordinate 18,342 of NZ_LZMK01000045.1, forward strand.
GGGGATGCACGCATCGGTTTCCCGGCTGAAGGGGATCATGGCGCCCTCACCGCTGCCCGAAGCGGTGTCGCCGCCGTGGGACGACATCGAATCGGCCTGTGGGGTCCGGCTGCCGTCGGACTATCGGGATTTCATCGACAACTACGGCAACGGCAGGATCGGCGAGCTGTACGTGCTGTACCCGGCGTCCCGACGGCTCAATGGTGAGGTTCGGCTCACGTCGCTGATCGACAATGCCCAGGATCTGGTTGCCAACCAGGTTTTCGACTACGACGACGACGGCAATCCGCTCGTCGGTTATCCGGAGCCCGGTGGCCTGCTCCAGTGGGGTGGCAGTACCAACGGCGACATGTTCTTCTGGGTCACCGAAGGTGAGGATCCCGACGGTTGGACGGTGCTCGCGCATCTCCACGGCCCCGCGGTCTGGGCCCGGTACGACGGTAACATGGTCGACTTTCTGACCGAACTCGTGACCGGTGAATACCTTTATGCCCCTTCGGTACTCGGCTCGCACGCCGGACACGTGCTGTGGACGATGATCAGCGACTGGAAACACCGCTACGGCGGGCCCCCGGAGGCTTCCCTCCATGGCTGCGACGATCGTGCCGGTGTGCAGCTGAGCGCAGGTTCACCGTTGCCGTGGCGCCGTGTCGAGATTTCGGGTGGTGATCAGGACGTCTTCGGGCGAACCGGCGAAGTCGTTCCGCTGATAGCCGCCGACGGTGCGACGACGATCCGGCTCGGTGGCGGCGGCCTCGCGCCCGGAATCGCCTATCGGCTGTTCGCGTGGGCACACACGGACGAGGACGCCGAGGCCGATCTGCTCGAAATAGTCTGCGACGGAATGATTGTCGCGCGCGGAACCCTGTCGGAGTCGCCACGGTCGCGCATGGCGGAGGGCCGGATTCTCGTCCCCGCCAACACGCCGGACGCGGTGGTACAGATCCGTGTCCGCAGCGAGAAGCCGGCAGTCACGCTACGCACCTTCTACCTAACCATCAACGGGACACTGGGGAACTGACTGGCGTCAGGCGTCCGCTTCCAGCTCAGGGATCGCCTCGTGCAGTTCTTTCCACCTTCTGGTTCTTTCACAGATCGATGCTCTGGCCAGGGGGTAGGACCGTGATTTCGGTGCCGGTCAGGCCGGCCAGGAGGGTTCGGGTGGAGGTTTGGCCGAGTTCGCTGAGCATGAGCTCGTGGATCTGGATTACCCGGCGAGGCTTGACCGCGCGCAGGTAGTCGGCCGCCTCGCCCAGTTTGGTCCAGGGCCCGCTCGTGGGCAGTAACAGGGTGTCGAGGGGCACCTCGGGTACGAAGTAGGCGTCGCCGGGGTGGAACAGCGTCTCGTCGATGAGGTAGCCGAGATTGTCGACGCAGGGGATGTCGGCGTGAATCGTGGCGTGGCGGTCGCCGTGGACACCGACGGTGAAGCCGCCGACGCTCAGGTCGTCCCCGGTGGTGAGGATTTGCACCCGCCCGCCGTGGCTGCCGAGCTTGTCCAGCACCGCGCGCGGTCCGAAGATCCGCAGTTCCGGATCGTCGTCCAGGGCGGCTGCCAGCAGGCTGTCGTCGAAATGGTCGAAGTGCTCGTGGGTGATGAGCACTGCTGCGGCCCCCGTGACGGCGGCCTTCGCGTCGGGGGTGAACGTGCCGGGGTCCAGCACGATTCTGGATCCGTCCTTCTCCAGGGCGACGCAGGCGTGGGCGTATTTCGTCAGTTGCATGGTGGTTCCGTTCCTGCTCGGGCGTTGTCGCACGATTCAAAGTATACAGTTTTGCTGTATATGTCGAGCGTCGTGTACTTGCCCGGGTTGCTGTTGCTGCGGCCTTCGGCGCAGTGGGTCAAATACAGCGGGGCTGTATAGTTGATCCGTGGCGGACCGAGATCACTTGGCGGAGCGGCTGCGGGTCTCCATCGGCAGGTTCGTGCGTGCGACTCGCGCGCATGCCGACACTCTGCCGCCACCTCTTGCGGAGACTATGGGCCTGCTCGATCGTGAAGGTGATGCCTCGACGGCGTCCCTTGCCCAGTGGCGTGGGGTACGCCACCAGAGTCAGAGCCGGGCGGTAGCGGATCTGCAGGCCAGGGGGTATGTCGCCCGACGGGACGATCCCCGGGACCGTCGCGGCTTCCTCGTGACCCTCACCGAGCAGGGACGCGCTGCCCTCGACCGAGATCGGGAGGCCAGGCGCGAATGGGTCGCCGAGGCCATCGATGCTCTCCTGAGCGCAGACGAGCGGGCGCAGCTCAGCGCCGTCCCTCAGCTCTTGGACCGACTGTCCGCGTACGAGGGCGATCGTAGGTGAACTATCCGGCGCATCATTTCGAGCTTCGATCCGCCGGACGCTTGCCGCGGCCTGGGGCGGCAATGCGAAAAAGATTGTGCTGTCGGCTGATTCGTACGCTGGTGAGCAGGTGTGGTACGACGTGGAGCCCGCGATGACGGTTTACACCCTGCGAGCGGATCGGCGGTTTCACCGTGACACATCTGATCCGACAAGTCTTGCCGAGGAAGGGAGCCCCAGTGACCGCCGAGCCGTTCGAAGTCGGAATCACCGAAGCCGAGATCGCGGATTTGCGTGAACGATTGCGAAGGACGCGGTGGCCCGAGGCCGAGCCGGTGGACGACTGGTCGCAGGGTTTGCCGCTGTCTTATGCGCAGGAGCTGTGCCGTAGCTGGGCCGAGGACTACGACTTCGGGTTCGCCGAGCGGCTGAACGTGTTCCCGCAGTATCGCGACACGATCGACGGGCTGGGCATCCACTTCCTGCACGTCCGCTCGCCGGAGCCGGATGCGTTCCCGCTGGTGCTCACGCACGGGTGGCCGGGTTCGGTGCTCGAATTCCTGGAGATCCTGGGCCCGCTGACCGACCCGCGCGCGCACGGTGCGGACCCGGCGGACGCGTTCCACGTCGTCGCGCCGTCGTTGCCCGGATACGGCTGGAGTGACAAGCCGTCGACGACCGGGTGGGGCGTAGATCGCACCGCGCGGGCCTGGGACACGTTGATGGTCTCGCTGGGTTACGAGCGGTACGGCGCGCAGGGCGGTGATTGGGGTTCGGCGGTGTCCGGCGCGCTGGGCGAGGTGGCGCCCGAGCGGGTCGCCGGCGTGCACCTGAACATGGGGTCCGTGGCGGCGGGCACGTTCGACGATCCGACGCCCGCGGAGCTGGCGAACCTGAAGGCCGCCAAGGAGTTCCGACGCACCGGCCGGGGATACTCGGCGATTCAGGCGACGCGGCCGCAGACGCTCGGCTACGGCCTCACCGACTCCCCGGCGGGCCAGGCCACGTGGATCGCCGAGAAGTTCTGGGCCTGGACGGACAACAATGGTCATCCCGAGGACGCGTTGTCGCGCCAGCAGATCCTCGATGAGATCTCGGTTTATTGGTTCACCGCGTCGGCCACGTCGTCGGCCCGCCTGTATTGGGAGAGCTTCGCCGCTTTTCGCGACAAAGTCACCGCGCCGTCCGGGTTATCGGTCTACCCGCGCGACATAACCCGCCCGTCGCGGCGGGAGGCCGAGCTGCGGTTCACCGACCTGCGCTGGTTCGAGGAACTGCCGCGAGGTGGCCACTTCGCCGCGCTGGAGCAGCCGAAGTCGCTGGTCGAGCAGGTGCGCGGCTTCTTCCGCCTCTTCCGCTGACGGTCTGACCCAACCGACTGCGCCGGCCCAGTCCGCCAGCATCTCAGGAGCGCCGCCGCGAGAATCCGGACCCACGCGTGCCCTCTCACGTCGATGACGGTGAAAATGGCGTCGGGAGTGTCGAATTCACGCATTGCGTGCCTCGCGCTGGTGTGCGGCCCTCATCGGGGTGAGCCGGGACATCGACGCCATTCCGCACATGCCCGCGTGTCACCGGTGAACATGTCGGGCGAGGACGCCGAGCAGACGGGGGACGACGACGTACACCGCGGCCGGAACCACGAACGCGGTGAGTACGAGTGCGCGCAGCACGGGATGCCAGCCGGCCGTGAACGGTGCCATCGCGGTCATTCCGAGGGCGACCATAGGGAAGATCGCGAGCCAGGTGACGGCGGCGCGGACGTGCACGGATGGGGCGGGAACGGTGGTGCTCACAGTGACTCCTCAAGACTCCAACTAGATGGTTGTAGATGTGAGTAGACACCTCCGGGAGAAATTCTGCAACTGTTTAGTTGGAGAATTTGCTAGTCTGGCCGCATGGCCTGGGACACCGAACGCACCCGACGATTGCTGCTGGACGCCGCAGTGGCGGAATTCGGTGAGCGCGGGCTGGCAGGTGCGCGCGTGGACCGCATCGCGGCCGCTGCGGGGGTCAACAAGGAGCGGATCTACAAGTATTTCGGCACCAAGGATCAGCTCTTCGCCATCGTGATCGCCCGGGAAATCGGCGAACTCGGTGAGGCGGTTCAGGTCGAAGGGGAGGGAACCGCTGCGGTGATCGGTTATGCCGAGCGGTTCTTCGATCACCTCTGCGACAAGCCCGCATTGGCGCGCCTGCTGTTCTGGGAGAGTCTGGAATTGGGGGCACCGGTGGCCGAATCCGAGCGGCGCGAGAGCATGCTGGGCAAGCTTCGAAGTATCCGCGACGCCGTGCCGGAGCTTCCGGAATCCGCTGCGAGAGAACTACTTCTGACGATTCTGTCGCTGTGTTACAGCTGGCATGCGTTGCCTACCCTGGATCGCCTGGCCACCGCCACGGAGCCCGACGCTGCCCGGCGGTCGGCCCGGCGTACGGCGATCGGCGAAACGGTGGCGGCCGAGCTGGCGCTACACGTGTCCGACGACGCCTCGGTTACGCGGCAGTGGTCGGGATAGGCGCCGCGACCCCTGGTGCGCACTGCGCAACCCGTTTCCGGATCACCGAGCGAGACATTCCGATCAGCGGCGAGCCTGCGCGGCTTACGGGCATTTCAGGATTTGGCATGCCTGGATGAAGTGTTCACGCCGGACGTCTCTTCCGTTGGAACCGCCGTTGATGATGCGTGAGACGGGATCGATGCTCGCGGGGTCCTGGGGGTGCGCGTTGTCGGCGGCGGCGTTGAGGTTGTGGGTGTTCCAGTACCACGCGGCGGTGGCGAACGCGTACTTCGGATCCGCCACAAGCTCGGGGTGATTGACGAAGTCGACACCGAGCGCCTGGCTTGCGCGTTCGTAGTTGTGGCGTCCGGTGAGTTGGAGGCCACCGCGCCCTTTGTACCTGGGGCCGTCGCCCGGTTGGGTGTTGCCGAGATCTGCCCGTCCGTTGTAGTCGCTACCGTCGCTGTATTCGGTCAACGTGGCGAAACCGGCGGTCTCCTGTCCGACCTGGGCGAGGAAAGCGGCGGCACGCTGCGGTGTGTCGATACCGGCCGACTGCATCGCGCTGTTGATGTCCGGTAGCCAGGTGGTGACATTCGCCTGATCGGCGCCGGGCAGCGCCGCGGGGGCCGCGATGGGCGGAGGGGCCGGGGCCGAGGCGGGCTGAGGGGCCGGGCCGGGTGCCTGAGCTGCTCCGGGCGCGCCGGCTGCGGCGACGGTAGTCGCGAGCGCCTTGATATCGATCGCCTGTGCTGTGGACGACTGGCCACCGCCGGCCGTGGCGATGATGGTCGCTGCCGCGGTGGCGGCCAGCGACACGGCACCGGCGGTGCGGACGATCGAGGTCATGGATCTGCGGCGTGTGGATGTTGCGGACATGCGGTCTGATTCCTGTTCTCGACTGTTCGGGCACACAGCGGGCAGCGAGCAGCCGGGCGGGTCCGAATGAACTCGCCTCTGCACGGAGTGCTGTGGGGATGGCCTGACCCGGAACGACCGAACTGTCGCGATGCTGCGGGCGCTGCGCTGTGCCGCGCCTCGACCGGAGTCGGGCGCGCGTCCTACCGCGATCAGTCCGCCGACCGGTTCCTCACGCCGAAGGCGCGGCTAGAATTTGGCGGCGGTTTCAATTGGGAGGTGCGAATTACGATTCGCAAGGCACATTCGGACCAGGTAGCCGAACGTATATCCATACGATAACGCTCCGGCATCACTCCGACAACGACGAGACGTCGGAAGCGGAGCCGCGCGATGGTTGGTTACCACATTTTCAGGCGTCTGACCGAGGGGACTTTCCTAAACTATGTCGCCGCTCACAGTTTGCGGTTTTGTACTCCAGATCACGTTCACATCACGACGGCCGTTACGTGTTCGAGCGTCACGAGGCCGGACGGGGGCGTATTTCGCCGGCCTGGTCGGCCCTTCGCTCGCGCCTCGGCCATGTCTTCGCGGGTTCGTCAGTGGCCGAGGTTGGCTTCGAATTCGGCGACCATCGCCAGGGTTTGCAGGAAGAGATTGCCGAACGGATCGTTCCCGTCGTTGATCCGGCTGCCGAGCCCGAAACGCACCTCGCGTTCACGCAGTCGAACCACCGCTCGAATCGTCAATCATCAAGTGGCGCAACAAAGCTCAACCCGCATCGATCCGGATAGGCGCGGCGGAACAGCCGTTCGATCGAAGTCGCCGCAGCGGTAGTGATCTACTGGATTCATGGTGGCAGGGGAAACTCCGGCGACGCTCACCGAGGCACTGCTGGCGGGCCCACGGGGTCGTCGTCTTCTCCTCGAGTACGCGCGCCTCGCCGACGAGCGTGTGCGCGTCGAACACACGCAGGACTCCTTCTGCTCCGGAGTGTTCTACGCCGCTCACCAACTCGACGCGGGAAGCGGAGTCGCATGCGTCAGCTACGGACCCGGCGCCGACCAGCCCCTTCCGCGCGTTGCCCCCGAACACGTGGCGCGACTGCTGGCGGACGTGCCGCTGCCCGATGTGACGAAAAAGGACCTGCATACCGCGCTCGCGGCGACCACAGATTCCGCCCGGTACTGGCAGGAGCCCGAAGGCGAAGATGTTCTCGCCATGACGGACCCGATGCTTCCAGAACTGCGACGCGTCGCCGAACACCTCAGTGCGTCGGAGCACGCTCGGTGGTGGACCACCGGCGTTGTTCGCGACGAGCAGTGGTCCCTGAGATGGGGCAAGCGACACGACAGCGTTCCTTCGGTCGGGAAAGTGCTCACCACATGGCTGGACCGGGTCGTTGCAGAGGAGAAACGCGCGGCGCGAGAACGCCCCACCGATCCGACAGCCGCCTACTCCGGCGTGTGGTGGTCGTCGCCGCTCGGTGTTCCGTGCTCCACGCGGACACTCGATGACGGTTCGCCCGCGTCCCTGTGGTTCGTCGAAGACTCCGCGGGTGAGAATCGTGCCTGGGCTCGGCGACAGATCATCCCGGCAGACATCGATACGTTCGAAATCGACGGCGCTGCCGCCTGGGCGCATCTGTGTCAGCGGTTCCCGCTCGAGGTCACGGCGCAGAAACGCCACGACTGGTACCGCACCACGGGCCGCGACGGACGGTGGGTTCTGCCCGACTGGCATGCCGTAGCCGAGGAGTACGGGGGAGTGCACCTCACCGTTGCCGGCTATCTCGCGGCTGCGGGCATCGCTATCGATGTCGACGGTGACGCGGCGTCGGTGATCGCGGGATGGGCACCCGACGAAGCGTTCTGGCTCACCGGTGACGTCCGCGCCGACGGTGACATCGTCGAATGGGCGCGCGACGACATCAACGAGACGTGGTCCGGCATCCGAAGCGGGGCTGGTGGCCGCAGTGCGAATTCCGGCCGCAGTTGCAAGATCACGAAGTCTGCGCCAGACCCGGGATCTTCACCTTGATGGCATCCACGAACAGGATCGGGTAGACGCGGTCCAGGGGCCGGTTCTCCCCAGTCGGCCATCCCGTCGATCACCTTGTCGGTGATGACCGAGATCGTCTGCTGTGACACCTCGGCGCCATAGACCTCGGCAAGGTGCGCGCTGATCTCACCGTGGGTCAGGCCCTTGGCCGACAGCGACAGCACCATCTCATCCACCCCGGTCAGCCGCCGCTGGCGTTTGCGGACGATCTGCGGCTCGAACGTGCCGGCGGTGTCCCGAGGAATTTTCACCTCGATCGGCCAGAACTGTCTCCGAGGAGATCGAATACCCCAGTCCACGAGTAGACAGGGTTACCGATCGTGACTGCACCTCATGACTGCCGATTATCGGAGGCGCTGTCCACGATCCGAGAAACGGCGTTGTCCCGGGCGTAATTGGCGGGTGATCTGCTCGACCGACTCGGCGAGGACTTCGGCGAACCGGGAGCGGCTCATGCCGAATTGCACGAACAACTCTTCGTCCGGCGGGCCGCCGAAGGGGGACCACGCCTCGGCGAACTCCACGATCTGCCAGGCGTCCGGCCGGGGCCCGCGCTGGGCCTGCGGTCCAGCCGGGATCCGCTCGCGCGGGTGAGGCCGTCGATGGTGCGCGGGGACGCCCCGCCCGGCGGTGATGGCCTGCCGGTTCGGTTGAAAGGTCGTCATCTTCGGTGTCCTGTTCGGTAGCGACGTGCGAATCGCACTCGGCGGGAACGTTTTCGGGTGCGGGCGGAACGCAGGCCGGCCCCGGAGAAGCGGAGGGGCTCCCCGGGGCCGTATGCGGATGCTGTCGAACCGATGGTGGAGTGGATCAGGGCAGGTCGGGGTTCGACAGGTCGGGGGTCACTGGCTTTCGGCCGTGGTCATTCCGAGGTTGCGCATGTCCGGGACGAACGGCTGGTGGGCGAGCAGGCCGCCGTCGACCCGGATCACCTCGCCGTTGATGCCGCGCGAGTCGTCGGAGGCGAGGAACAGGTACGCCTTGGCCAGTTCGGTGGGGCCGTTGAGCGTCGGGTTCATCGTGTGCCGGATGTAGATGTCCTTGATCTCCTGCGACAGTGCCTGCGCTGGGGGAGTGGTGGTGGTGCCGGGGCAGATCGCGTTGCAGCGCACGCCCTCCTTGCCGTACTGGGTCGCGGTGTACTTGGTCAGCGCGAGCAGGGCGGCCTTCGTGGCGCCGTAACCGGTGAGGCTGTTGTCGCCGGCGAAGGCATGCGTGGAGGCGGTGTTGATGATCGAGCCACCGTGTTCACGCAGGTAGGGCAGGGTGTGCTTGGTTACCAGCATCGCGGCGCGCAGGTTGACGGCCAGGACGTTGTCCCAGGTCTCGATGGACATGGTGGCGACGTCACCGTCGTCCATGGGGAAGATGCCCGCGTTGTTGACCACGATGCCGGGGGCGCCGAAGTACTCGACGGTCCGCTGCACCAGCTGCTCGATCTCGTTCTCGTTGCGCAGATCGAGGCCGTACGCGAGGGCGGTCTTCTCGCCGTGCCGCTCGTTGAGGATGTCCGCGAGGCGCTGCGCGCCTTCGATATTGATGTCGGCCACGACCACGCGCGCGCCTTCGGCCGCCAGTTCCGTGGCGGTGGCGCCGCCGATGTTGAGACCGCCCTGCTCGACGAATGTCGCACCGGTGACGATCGCAATCTTGCCTTCTACGCGACCCATTGTTCTCTCCTGTCGAAATATGTGTTCGGAAGTCGGTTCACAGATCCAGGACCAGGCGCTCGCCCAGGCACCGGGATACACAGATGAGGATGTATTCGTTGCTTTCGCGTTCTTCGGGAGTCAGGACCTCGTCCCGGTGGTCCGGCCTCCCTTCGAGGACCGTCTGTTCACACCGGCCGCACATGCCCTGCTGGCAGGACGAGAGCACCTCGACTCCGGCGGCTTCGAGCGTGTGCAGGATGCTCTTGTCCGGCGGAATGGTGATCGTCCGATCCTGTTTGGCCAGAACGACTTCGAAGGCCGCGTCAGTGGCGGTGCGGGCGTCGGCCTTCGGCACGAAACGCTCGGTGTGCAATGCGCCCGCGGGCCGATCGCGGCAGTGTTCTTCGAGCGCTTCGAGAAGCCCGGTGGGGCCGCAGCTGTAGATCGCGGTGTCCGTGGGGGTTTCGGTGAGAACGCGGGCCAGATCGATCAGGCCGGCGCGGTCTTCGGGCCAGAACTCGACGCGATCGCCATATCGCTCGAGTTCGTCGCGGAAGGCCATGGAGTCAGCGGTGCGGCCGCCGTAGACCAGTCGCCACATGGCGCCTTGCTCGTGGACGTGCGCGATCATCGGCAGGATCGGGGTGATCCCGATGCCACCCGCGATGAACAGATACCGCTGCGACTCGACCAGGGCGAAGTTGTCGCGGGGCGCGCCGACTCGGATCTTCGTGCCCGCACGCAGCGAGGTGTGGATGTACTCCGAACCGCCCCGGCCCTTGCCGGCTGGCTCGCGCAGCACCGCGATCCGCCACGCATCTGAATCGTGGCGATCGCCGCACAGCGAGTACTGGCGCACCGCGCCCGAGGGAAGGAACACGTCGATGTGAGAACCGGGCTGCCATGCGGGCAGCGCGGCGCCGGTCACCGGTCGCAGGGTCAGCGCTTTGACGCAGGCTGCGACATCCTCGATGCTTTCGACGACGACATCCAGATCATCGGCGGCTTCGCCTGTCGAACCTGCCGAGACTTTCGAAGGTGTCAACGACACGTTCCTTCCATCAGGACACGAGAGCGATAACTGTCAGCGATCCCAGGTGATGGGCAATTCGTCGAGTCCGAAGATCCTGGCGAACTTGACCTTGACCTCGGCCGCGGGCACCGCCAGGCGCAGCGTGGGGATCCGCTCGAGCAGCGTGGTGAACACGATGTCCAGCTCGAGGCGGGCCAGCGGAGCGCCGAGGCAGGTGTGGATGCCGTGGCCGAACGTCATGTGACGGCTGGCGTCGCGGTGGATGTCGAAGCGTTCGGGGTCGTCGAAGACGCCGGCGTCTTTGTTGGCCGCCTCGGTGGACATCATCACCAGCTCGCCCTTGGCGATCTTCTGGCCGTTGATCTCGATGTCCTCGGTGACGGTCCGGGGCAGGTTGCCGATGATGTCGAGGTGGCGCAGCAGTTCCTCGACCGCCTGCGGCATGAGCTGGAGATCGTTGCGCAGCTCGGCAAGCTGGTCGGGGTGCTCCAACAGCGAGAACAGGCCGAGGCCGATCATATTGCCGGTCGTCTCGTGCCCGGCCATCAGCAGGAAGGTCGACATGCCCGCGACGTCGATGACGGTCAGCGCACCGGAGTCGATGTGCTTGACCAGCAGGCTGATCAGGTCGTCGCCGGGCTCGGCCTGCTTGATGGTCACCAGCTCGGCGAGGTACATCATGACCGCGCCGATCGCCGCCTCGATGTCCTCGGGAGTGCTGTTCGGGGCCAGCACGGCCCGGGTGCGTTCCTGGAAGAAATCGTGCTTGTCGTAGGGGACGCCGAGCAGTTCGCAGATCACCAGGGAGGGCAGCGGCAGGGCCAGCGCGTCCACCAGGTCTACCGGACCCTCGGAGGCCAGCATGGTGTCGATCAGCTCGTCGGCGATGCGCTGGATGGTCGGGCGCATGGCGGCCATCCGGCGCGGGGTGAACTCCTTGGCCAGGATGCGGCGCAGATCGTCGTGCTGCGGCGGGTCCATGGCGACGAAGAAGCCGGGCACGGCCTGGTCGCCGGCGTCACCGCGGGAGGAGTCGTCGATGCCGCGAACGCTCGTGCGCGGATCGGCGAGCACGGAGCGGACGTTGTTGTAACCGGTGACCAGCCAGCCGGGCGTGCCCTTGAAGTCGACCTTGCGCAGCGCGTCGTCGGAGTAGGTCTCGTACTGCTTCGACAGCGAGAACGGGCACTCGCGACGGAACGGGAACGAGGCGAGGTCGTCGGTGCCGACCTCTGCTTCGGCGGGTTGCGTTGTCATTACTGCTCCTTCGTTGGGGCCGGTGTGCCGTGGGCCGTCGGGGCCGGCGCCGCTCGATGACGAACTGAGAGCCTCCCGGTGATCCGGGGGAACCGGGAGAGCTCGCCCATCCGGTGGAATGTGACGGAGGGCACAGAGTGTGTTAGCGCTCATATCGTGACATGTCGCAAACGACTCGTCAATGGGGGTTGGTGATAAATCTTGTTCGCAGCCGCTCGCGCTGTCGGGAAGTGGCGGATGTGTGCCCGCAAAACTGCTGTTAGAAAGCGAAATTCTGGGTGAAACGAGCGACCTTCGGTAGCCGTTCCTCGCTGTTTCGATCAGCTGCTCCGGGCCCGGCAAACGGCTGTCGTGGCCGATAGAGTTAGTGCCGATTATGAACTTATGGCTTTCTGGTTGTCGCTGTGGACGCGTTGGGCGTAGCGACAGTACGTGGCACGTCGCCTCTGCGATCCGGCCCCGCGCCAAGGCTCAGGTGGTGGGTGGCGCAGCGGAATGCCGACAGCTCGGGCAGCGGTTGCCCGAGGGTCGCTCCGAACGCTCTGAGCCGTCCGAAAGGCACTCGATCGCGCGGCCGTCCGATCACCGCAGCATCGAAACGCCGCAGCGGTGGCCCGCTGCGGCGGCAGCTCAGTACGATTCGGACCGCGCTCGGCGCGGCGTTGTCAGGCGGAGGCGCGTGCGCGCTGGAAATGCGTGAGCAGGTCCGGGTACTTGACCAGGTGTGCGCCGCCGTTGATGTCGAGGGTCTCGCCGGTGAGCCACGCGGCGCGAGCGATGTAGACCGCGGCGTCGGCGATTTCCTCCGGGGTGCCCGGTCTGCCCAGCGGAGTGTTGGCGATGTAATCGTCCTCGAGGCCGGGAACGCTCATCGAGGGGCTGGTCAACGGTGTCATGACGATACCGGGGGCGATGGCGTTGACCCGGATGCCGCGCGGGGCGAGTTCGAGCGCGGAGACCTGGGTCAGCATGGCCAGACCGGCCTTCGCCGAGCAGTAGGCCGCCATCCCGGTTCCCGGCTGCCGGGCATTGAGCGAGGACAGCGAGATGATGACGCCGCCCGCCTCCATGGCGCGGGCCGCATGTTTGACAACGAGGAAAGCGCCGGTCAAGCACACATCGACGACTCGGCGGAACTTCTCGACGGGCAGATCGGTGACCGCGCCCGCCGCGCTGACGCCGGCGCTGTTCACGGCGATGTCGACCCGTCCGTGGGCCGAGCGTGCCGTCTCGAAGAGCTCGCGGACGGAGTCCTCGTCGGTGATCTCCACCCGGGCGGAGTCATGGCCCGCGCCGAGTTCATCGGCGAGTGCGCGGGCCTGGTCGGCATTGCGGTCGGCGACGGTGACCGTCGTTCCGTCCGCGGCCACTGCGCGGGCGATCGCGGCGCCGATGCCGGAAGCGCCACCTACGACTACGGCATGACGCCGTGCTGTCTCTGACATTGCTGGGGTCCCCTTATCGGAGGGTAAAAGTGGATGTTCATCGAATGAGGCTCTGCGGCAGCACCATCGCGGTCGCCAGGGTGGTGAGCTCCTCGGCGATCCCGGGCCGCTGCCGGAACTGCGGAAGCTGCGAGATGTCGGTGACGACGCCGATCACCGCCTGGGCGAGTGCGCGGGCGTCCGCGGTCGTGAGGGCGGGTGCGAGTTCGCAGATGGCCTGCACCCACTCGGCGACGTACTCGCGCTGGGTCTCGCGCATAGCGGATTGTTCCTCGTCGGACAGGTACAGCAGGTCCGTGGCCAGAATCTGCATGATCCGGCCGTGCACACCCAGCGCCTGTCTGATGTAGGTGCGGATGAGCGCGTCGAGCACCTCGCGCGCGTCGGTCGCGTGCGCCAGGGCATCGGCGGTCATGTAGAGCAGCCCTTCGGCGCCTCGCTCCAGGATGGCGCGCAACACCTGCCCTTTGCCGGTCACGTGCTGGTACAGCGTGGCCACCGACATCTCCGAGGCCTTGGCGATGTCGTCGATGCGCACGTCGTAGAAGCCGCGCTCCTCGAACAACCTGGTGGAGGCCTCGATGATGCGCTCGCGTCGTCCTGCCGGGCGCCGTGGCACGGCGGGAGGCAGTGCGACCGCGTCCGGCGCGATGTCGGGCAACGGGCAGTCGATGATCGTCTCGGCCAGGGCCGCTTGGATTTCCATCAACCGCTCGGGTGACAGATGGCCGCGGATATCGGGCGTGTTCGAGTACATGGTGAGCACGGCGAAGCCGAGCAATTCGGCCTTACGCTCGTCTACGGCCGGATTCAGGGCGGTGATCTTCGAGGCGATGTAGTCGCGGTTGGCGGTGAAGTAGCCGCGGAACAACTCGTATTCGGCCTGGAGCAGGTGCCGACGCTCACGCCGCCACAAGGTCGCCTCGTCGCCGTTGGCCGTCAGATCACTGAGCCCTTCGAGGAACAGGTCGAGTTGCTCGCGGGGAGTCGAACCCGTCCTGTCCGCGGTTTTCTCGAGTTCGGCCACCATGTCGGTCTGGCCTTGCAGCGCGCGCACCAGGATGTTGTATTTGCCCTTGAAGTGCCGGTAGACCGCGGGCCCGGTCAGGCCGACGGCGGCGCCGATCTGGTCGATACTGACGTTCTGGTACCCCAAGTCCTGGAACAGACGCGCGGCGGCCCGTGCGATCTGCTCGGTGCGCTGGCTACCTCGCGTGGGCAGGCTCGCGGATTCCCCGTCGGTGTCAGTGTTCGTCGTCGGCGTCGCCGTCGGTCGTGACATGTCAGCTCTTCCCTGTGGGCGCGATCATGCGGCTATTTTCGCATCTTGGGCATGTCATGCTCCTGGCCACGCCACAACTGCTTTTCCGGCCAGCGTCTTGGTCCCGTCCGCGAGTTCGGCCGTCAGGTCGAGATGGGCGCGCTGTTCGCCGTCGACGGTCTCGATGCCGGTGATCTCGGCGCGGAACACAGGTTCGGCGAGAACCGGTGTGATCGCGGTGAATCGGGTGGACAGTTCGAGGATGCGGCTCTGCGGCACCCAGTCGGTGAGCAGTCGGCCCAGGTAGGCCATCGACAGCATGCCGTGGGCGAAGACGTCGTCCATGCCGGAGGCCCGTGCCGAGTCGATGTCGATGTGGATCGGGTTGTGGTCGCCCGAGGCGCCGGCGAAGAGGGCCAGCGTCGTGCGGGAGACGGCGCCGGGACGCAGTTCCGGAACAGACGTTGTCGTGGCGGGTGCGGGTGAGTTCACGAGGTGCCTCCGGGGTTCTTGATGACGCTGACGCTCTCGAGTTCGGCCACGACCGCGCCCTCCCTGGTCACCGTGGTGCGGCGGACCAGGAAGTCGAGCGCGCCACCAGCTTTGGAGTAGGCGTCGACGTAGGCGGAGTCGAACTGCACCCGGTCTCCGGCGTGGACGTCGGCGTAGTAGCGGAATCGCTGCTCACCGTGCAGCACGGTGCCGAGGTCGACGCCGTGGGCGGCGAGATCGTCGAAGACGGGGGAGTTCTCGAGTTCGAGGCCGAACAGGAAGGTCGGCGGGGCGAGCACATCGGGATGGCCCGCCGCGATCGCGGCGTCCCGGTCGCGGTAGATCGGGTTCTGCTCGCCGATCGCGATGGCGAACTGCTTGATTCGGCCGCGTTCGATGTCGGCGATCACCGGCGGCGTGACGACATCGAGGATTGCGTGATCGAGGGACATCAGCCCACCTTCTCGTACAGGGTCACGACGCAGGCGCCGCCGAGACCGAGGTTGTGCTGCAATGCGATTCGCGCGCCGTCGACCTGGCGATCGCCGGCCTGGCCGCGCAGCTGCCACACCAGTTCGGCGCACTGCGCCAGGCCGGTGGCGCCCAAGGGGTGGCCCTTGGAGAGCAGGCCGCCGGACGGGTTGGTCACGACGCGGCCGCCGTAGGTGTTGTCGCCGTCGAGGACGAACTTCTCCGCGGTGCCCTCGGGGGTGAGGCCGAGGCCTTCGTAGGTGATGACCTCGTTGGTGCTGAAGCAGTCGTGCAGCTCGACCACCGGGATGTCGAGCGGGTCGATGCCGGACTGTTCGTAGACCTCGGCGGCGGCCTTGGCGGTCATGTCGTAGCCGGCGACTTTCATCATGTCGGTGGTGTCGAAGGTGCCCGCCAGGTCGGTGACCATCGACTGGGCCCGCACGCGGATGCTCGCGTCCAGGCCGCGGGCGCGGGCGAACTCCTCGCTGCACACGATCGCCGCGGCGGCGCCGTTGGTGGGCGGGCAGCACATCAGCAGGGTCAGCGGGCCCCAGATCTGCTTGGAGTTCATCACGGTGTCCAGGTCGATGGGGTCGCGGAAGACCGCCAGCGGGTTGCGGCCCGCGTGCGAGCGTGCTTTCACCGAGACGCGTCCGAACACTTCGTTGGTCACGCCGTAGCGGGACATGTACTCCACGCCCGCGCCGCCGAACATCTTCGCCGCGCTCGGGGCCGGTGCGTCGCCGCCGGGCCTGGCCGCGGCGATGTTCTCGCCGCGCGCGGTCGGGCTCGGGCGGTCGGCGTAGGCGTTGACCAGTGCGCCGGGCTGCATCTGCTCGAAGCCGAGGGCGAGCACGCAGTCGGCGGTGCCGGAGGCGACCGCTTGGCGCGCCAGCCATAGGGCGCTCGATCCGGTGGAGCAGTTGTTGTTGACATTGACCACCGGAATCCCGGTCATGCCCACCTGGTAGAGGGCGTTCTGGCCCGAGGTGGAGTCGCCGTAGACGTAGCCGACGTAGGCCTGCTGGACATCGCTGTAGTCGATGCCCGCGTCCTGCAGGGTCGCGATGGTCGCCGCGGCGCCCATCTTCTCGTAGGTCTCGCTTTTTCCGGGCTTTGTGAAGGGCATCATTCCGACGCCGCTGATACAGACGTTAGTCATGGGTCCGTCCTTGCTCGAGGGGTCTGGGTCGAGGGAGTGCGCGCCCGAGGGGTGTGCGCACCGTCGGGCCTGAGGGGACTATACATATTCACGACTAACAAATGCTGCATCATGCCTGAGAAAACTCGGCATTGACGGTGAAGTAGTCTGAAGTTAGTATTCACCCCAGTGACCGCAGTCACAGACTGTAGGTGCGAACTATTCCACGCCGGTCGACGCCGATTCCCCGGTGTCGGGCCGATGGCGGCAAATCTCAGGAGGCAGCACGTGAGCGTGCAGAAACTGCAGGACAAGGTTGCGTTGGTTTCCGGCTCGGGCCGTGGCATCGGGCGCGCGGTCGCGCTGAAGCTGGTGTCCGAAGGGGCCAAAGTTGTGATCAACGATCTCGATCCGGAGCCGGCGAAGGAGGTCGTCGCCGAGATCGAGGCGCTGGGCGGTCAGGCCGTGGCCTGCGTCGGCAGCGTCACCGACCCGGAGTTCGCCGATCGCTTCGTGGCCACCGCGTTGGACACCTTCGGCGGCATCGACATCATCGTCAACAACGCCGGCTACACCTGGGACAACGTCATTCAGAAGATGACCGACCAGCAGTGGAACGACATCATCGACGTGCACCTCACCGCGCCGTTCCGCATCCTGCGCGCCGCACAGCCGGTGATCAGCGCGGCGGTCAAGCGCGAGCGGGAAGCAGGCTCGGTGCCCTGCCGCAAGGTTGTGAACATCTCCTCCACCTCCGGCATGCAGGGCAACCCCGGCCAGGCGAACTACTCCTCGGCCAAGGCCGGCATGATCGGCCTGACCAAGACGCTCGCCAAGGAGTGGGGGCGCTACAACGTCACCGTCAACGCGGTGGCCTACGGCGTGATCAACACCCGCCTGACCTCGGTGACCACCGAGGAGAAGACCATCAAGGTGGAGGACCGCGACATCAAGGTCGGGGTGAACCCCGCGGTGATGGAGGCGGCCACCAAGCAGATCGCGCTCGGCCGGGCGGGCACCGTCGAGGAGGCCGCGGGCGCGGTCTACCTGCTGTGCAGCCCCGAGTCGAGCTACATCACCGGCCAGACCCTGGTCTGCGGCGGCGGGCTGTGACCGAGACTCCTGCCGTGACCGAACAGTACGAGGATGTGCGCTACGAGGCGTCCGAGGGCATCGCCGTGGTGACCCTCGACGCCCCGCAGCGTCGCAACGCGTTCCGGGTCCCGATGCTGGTGGATCTGCTGCGCGCACTCGATCGGGCCGACCGCGATCCCGCGGTGCGCGCGGTGATCGTGACCGGCGCCGGGGAGGCCTTCTCCCTGGGCGCGGCGCTGGACGGCCCGGAGACGCTGTCCAAGGCGCTGACCGAGGATGTCGACGGGCACACGCCGACCGGTTACCGCGAACCCGCGGGCCGGATCAGCGAGCGTCTGTTCGCCATGCAGAAGCCGGTGATCGCCGCCTTCAACGGACACGCGATCGGCGGCGGGGCGACGATCGCCGCGGCGATGGACATCCGCATCGGCAGCGAGAAGGCTCGGTTCGGCTTCGTGTTCAATCGCCGTGGCGTGGTGCCGGAGGGCGCGTCGTCGTGGTTCCTGCCCCGGCTGGTCGGGATCGGCCGGGCGACGGACTGGATCCTGACCGGTCGCGTGTTCGACGCCGCCGAGGCCTACGAGGCGGGCTACCTCACCCGGGTGGTCCCCGCCGATCAGGTAATGACCGTGGCCAGGGAGTACGCGAACCAGTTCGTGCGTGACACCTCGCCGACCTCGGTCGCGCTGTCCAAGCGGCTGCTCGCCTCCGCGTGGCAGTACACCCATCCCGGGCCGGCGGCCGCGGACGAATCCCGCGCGTACGCGAGCAGGGTCGATTCGGCGGACGCGCGCGAAGGCATCATGTCCTTCCTCGAGCACCGCCCCGCGGTGTTCCCTCCGCTCGACCCGTCTCCGGCCGAAAAGTTCTGAGCCCGTCCCCGGCCCGAAGGCTGCACCGAGGAGCACCATGACCAACGAACCGTTCACCGTCTGTAAGTACGGCGCCGACGCGGAGGGCACCCACGACTTCGCGGGCATCCCCAACTTCAACGAGAGCGTCTACTTCAACTTCGTCGATCCGGTCTCCCAGCTCGGCGGGCTGGTCCGGATCGGCAACCGGCCGAACCTCGGCTACAGCGAGACCTCGGTGCAGCTGACCCTGCCCGGTGGGGCTATCGCGTTCCGGGCCGGGCGCACCCCGCGCGAGACCAACGACGACTTCTCCGGTCAGGGCCTCGAGATCATCTTCACCGAACCGACTCGCAAGGCCGAGATCACCTACCGCAATACCGTTGCCCGCGTGGTCCATCCGTCGTTGATGGCCGAGCAGGGCCGCATCGCGTTGAAGAACGCGCCGTCGGAGGAATGCGAGATCTCGCTGTCCTACGAGGCGTCGAGCCCGATGTTCGTGATCAACAGCGACGGCGACGGCGACTGCACTCCGGGCAGTTCCACCATCGCCACCGACCATTACGAGCAGTTCGGGCACCTGTCGGGCACCATCCGGGTCGGCAGCCGCACCTGGGTGCTCGACAAGGTCACCTCCTTCCGCGACCACTCGTGGGGGCCGCGCGAGTGGGCCTCCTACACCGGTGAATGGGTGGCGGGCTGGCTCGCCGACGGCACCGCCTTCAGCGCCTACGGTGAATACGAGAAGTCCGGGGTGCGGGTGTCCGCCGGTGCGGTCCTCACCACCGACGGTGTCGCGCACCCGATCACCGAGTACATCGTGCACACCGACTACGCGGGCGAATCCACCTACTCGGGACGCCATGTCGGCATCATCACCGCCGAGGGCCTGCCGACGATCCTCGTCGACGGCGCCATCCGGCACTTCGTCCCGGTCACCCAGCGCACCGAGGACCGCGCCGTGCGGATGGGCCAGATGACCGTCGACCTCGCCGAGGGACACGGCGGCTGGGCGGTCGCGGAGTTCCTGCGGCCGATCCGCCCGTAGGCGCTCACGCCGCGCCACCCCGAACGAACAGCCCGAGGAGTACGCCCATGTATCCCGGCCGCCACGCCGTCGAACATCCCGATCGCCCAGCCATCGTCATGGCCCCCGGCGGCGAGGTCCTGACCTATGCGGACCTCGACGCACGGGCCAACCGGCTGGCCGCGCTGTTACGCGCCGAGGGCCTGGCGCCGGGCGACCACATCGCGCTGTTCATGGAGAACCACCTCGAGATGATCGTCGCGATGTCGGCGGCCGAACGGTCGGGGTTGTTCTACACCCCGGTCAACTCGTTCCTCTCGGCCGCCGAGGCCGCCTACATCATCGACGACTCGCAGTCCAGGCTGGTCGTCACCACGGTGGCGAAAGCTGCTGTCGCGCAAGAGTTTCCCGAACTGTGTCCGCGGGTGAGCCGATGGCTCATGGTCGACGCCGAACCCGGCTCGCCCGCACTGACCGGACCGTACGAGTCCTACCGCGCGGCGGTCGCCGAATTCGGCCCCGAGCCGGGAGAGCGCGAACGGCTCGGCACCCCGATGTTCTACTCCTCCGGCACCACCGGCAAACCCAAGGCGATCAAACGCCTGTTGCCCGACGCGCATCCCGGCGAGATCCTGGCGATCGAGGACTTCGGTCGCACACTGTTCCACCTGCGCGAGGGCATGCGCTTCCTCTCGCCCGCACCGCTCTACCACTCCGGACCGCAGTCGACGGTCGCGATCAGCCTGCGCCTGGGCGCCACGGTGGTCGTGATGGAGAAGTTCGACGCCGAGCTCTACCTCGAACTGATCGAAAAGCACCGCATCACGCACTCGATGGTGGTGCCGACGATGTTCTCCCGCATGCTCAAGCTGCCCGCGGACAAACGGGCCCACGACCTCTCCTCACTCGAGGTCGTGGTGCACGGCGCCGCGCCGTGTCCCGTCGCGGTCGAGGAGGCCATGCTCGACTGGTGGGGCCCGGTGATCTACGAGTACTACGGCGGCACCGAGGCCAACGGCATGTGCGGCTGCACGCCCGAAGAATGGCTGGCGCACAAGGGCACCGTCGGCAGGCCGTTCATGGGCGAGCCGGTGATCCTCGACGAGGACGGCAACCAGTGCCCGCCCGGCGTCGCGGGAACCATCTGGTTCCGCGGTGCGGGCAGCGGCTTCGAGTACTTCAACGACCCGGGCAAGACCGCCGAGGCCAAGGACGCCACCGGGACGATGTCCAAGATCGGTGACATCGGCTATCTCGACGAGGACGGATTCCTGTACCTCACCGACCGTCAGGCGTTCGTCATCATCTCCGGCGGGGTGAACATCTACCCGCAGGAGATCGAGAACCTGCTCGTCACCCATCCGAAGGTGATGGACGCCGCCGTCTTCGGCGTCCCCGACGAGGATTTCGGCGAAGCCGTGAAGGCCGTGATCCAGGCCGTCGATCCGGCCGTGGCGGGTGTGGAGCTGGCCGCCGAACTGGCTGCGTTCTGCCGCGGGAACCTCGCGAAGTTCAAGTGCCCCAAGTCGTTCGACTTCATCGACGAGATGCCCCGACTGCCCACCGGAAAGCTCTACAAGAAACCGTTGCGCGATGCCTACTGGCAGACCGCGGAATCGTCCGCGGCCGCCGGCTGACCGCCTCACCCGCCGACTGTTCCGCCCACCGAGCGCCACCCCGGCGCGGGCGCCGCAGACCGAACCCCCGCCCTATGAGCGCGGCCCTCACCCAGAACAGGATCACCCAAAATGCCTCACGACGTGTACGTGTACGACGCCTTCCGCACCCCGCGAGGTCGCGGCAGGAACGGATCCCTGCACGGCGTCAAGCCGGTCTCGCTCGTCGTCGGCCTGCTGCGCGCGCTGCAGGAACGCAACCCGAGCCTGGACCCCAAGCGTATCGACGACCTGATCCTCGGCGTGGTCAGCCCGCTGCGCGACCAGGGCGCCGACATCGCGCGCACCGCCGCGCTCGCCGCCGGCCTGCCCGACACCGTGGCCGGTGTGCAGATGAACCGGTTCTGCGCTTCCGGGCTCGAGGCCGTCAACACCGCCTCGCAGAAGGTGGCCTCGGGCTGGGAGTCGCTGGTGCTCGCGGGCGGCGTGGAGAGCATGTCCCGGGTGCCGATGGGCTCCGACGGTGGTGCCTGGGCCAACGACCCGGAGACCAACCTGACCACCGGATTCGTTCCGCAGGGCATCGGCGCCGACCTGATCGCCACCCTCGAGGGCTTCACTCGTGAGGACGTCGACGCGTTCGCCGTCGAATCGCAGCGGCGCGCCGCGACCGCCTGGGACGAGGGTCGTTTCGCGCGGTCGATCGTGCCGGTGCTGGACCGTAACGGTCAGACGATCCTCGACCACGACGAGCACATCCGCCGCGGCACCACCCTCGAGTCGCTGGGCAAGATCAAGCCCGCCTTCGCCGCGCTGGGCACGCAGGCCGGATTCGACGCGGTCGCACTGCAGAAGTACCACTGGGTGGAGCGGATCGATCATGTGCACACCGGCGGTAACTCCTCGGGCATCGTCGACGGCGCTTCTCTGGTGGCGCTCGGCAACGAGGCGGTCGGCAAGGAACTCGGCCTGACCCCGCGCGCCCGCATCGTCGCGGGCGCGGTGAGCGGCGCCGATCCCACGATCATGCTGACCGGTCCCGCCCCGGCCAGCCGCAAGGCGCTCGACGTCGCGGGCCTGAGCGTGGACGACATCGACCTGTTCGAGATCAACGAGGCGTTCTCCTCGGTCGCCCTGCGCTTCATGAAAGACCTCGACATTCCGCACGAGAAGCTCAACGTCAACGGCGGCGCGATCGCCATGGGCCATCCGCTCGGCGCGACCGGCGCCATGCTGATCTCCACCGTCGTCGACGAGCTCGAACGCCGCGATCAGCGCCGCGGCCTGATCACGCTGTGCGTCGGCGGCGGCATGGGCATCGCCACGATCGTCGAGCGGGTGTGAACGCACCGATGACCCAGACATCTCCCCACCAGAATTCCGACAACTCTTCGAGCGAGGCCGACGCCGTGACCACCACCGAGACCATCACCTGGGAGCAGACCGAATGCGGCGTCGTCGTCCTGACTTTCGACGACCCCACCCAATCGGTCAACACCATGACCGCGGCCTGGTCCGCCTCCTTCGCCGCGGCCCTGGACCGGCTGGCCGGGCTGGGCTCCGAGCTGGCCGGTGTGATCCTGACCTCGGCCAAGAAGACCTTCTTCGCCGGCGGCGATCTCGGTGATCTGCTCGCCACCACCACCGAGCAGGCCGGTGAACTGACCGCCTTCGCCGACGGCGCCAAGGCCATGCTGCGCAAGCTCGAGACCCTCGGCGTCCCGGTGGTCGCCGCACTGGGCGGCAGCGCGCTCGGCGGTGGACTCGAGATCGCGCTCGCCTGCCACCACCGCATCGCCGTGGACGCGCCGTCGATCCGGATCGGACTGCCCGAGGTCACCCTGGGCCTGCTGCCCGGCGGTGGCGGCGTCGTGCGCGCCGTCCGCCTGCTCGGCCTGGACACCGCCCTGGACAAGGTCCTGCTGCCCGGCACCGCCTATCGTGTCGGTGACGCGCTCGCGCTCGGACTGATCGACCGCGTCGTCCCCGACGCCGAGGCGCTGATTCCCGCAGCGCTGGAATGGATCTCAGCCAACCCGGGCGCCACCCAGCCGTGGGACCGCGGCGAGCGGATCCCCGGCGGCACCGCCAACACGCCGTCGATCGAGGCCGTGCTGCCGGTGCGCGCCGCCGCGCTGCGCAACCGTTACAAGGGCGCGCCCATGCCCGCCCCGGCCAATATCCTCTGCGCGGCCGTCGAGGGCACCCAGGTCGACTTCGACACCGCTTCGGCGATCGAGACCCGCTATTTCGTCGAGCTGGTCACCGGCCCGATCGCCAAGAACATCATCCAGGGCACCTTCTTCGACAAGCAGGTCATCAAGTCCGGCGCGAGCCGGCCGAAGGATTTCCCCACCCACCGCGCCACCTTCGCCGCCGTGCTCGGCGCGGGCATGATGGGCGCGGGCGTGGCACTGTCGTGCGCGCTCGTCGGCATCCGGGTGGCGCTCAAGGACGTCGATCTCGCCGCCGCCGATCGCGGCAAGGACTACGCCCGCAAGGTGCTCGGCAAGCAGGTCGAGAAGGGCAGTCGCACCCGCGAGGACGCCGACGCGATCCTCGACCTCATCACCCCTACCGCGTCCGTCGCTGATCTCGCCGGCGCCGATCTGGTGATCGAGGCCGTGTTCGAGGACCCCGATCTCAAGCGCAAGGTCTTCGCCGAGGTGCTCGAGGTGGTGGCCCCCGACGCGGTGCTGGCCTCCAACACCTCCACGCTGCCGATCACCGATCTCGCCCGCGATCTGCCGCGCCCCGAGGACTTCATCGGCCTGCACTTCTTCTCGCCGGTCGACCGTATGGAACTGATCGAGATCATCGTCGGCGACAAGACCAGCGACGTCACCCTGGCCAAGGCCTTCGACATCGCGCTGCAGATGCGCAAGACCCCGATCGTCGTCGGCGACGGCCGCGGCTTCTTCACCAGCCGGGTGATCCTGCAGCGCCTGGTCGAGGCCGCCGCGATGGTGGGCGAGGGCATCCACCCGCAGTCCATTGAGCAGGCCTCGCTGCAGGCCGGCTACCCGGTGGGCACGCTGGCGCTGCTCGACGAACTGACCCTGTCGTTGCCGTTGAAGATCCGCGGCCAGTTCCGTGAGGTCGCCGAGCAGAACGGCGGAGAGCTCGCCGCCCACCCCGGCGATGCGGTGCTCACCACGATGGTCGAGGAACTGGGCAGGCCCAGCCGCCTCGCCGGCGCCGGCTTCTACGACTACGTCGACGGCACGCGGGCGGGGTTGTGGTCGGGTCTGGCCGAACAGTTCCCGCGTACCGAGCAGCAGGCCGACCTCACCGAGCTGCGCGATCGGCTGCTCTTCGCCGAGGTGCTCGAAACCGTCCGCTGCCACGACGACGGCATTCTGCGCTCGACCGCCGACGCCAATGTGGGCTCGCTGCTGGGCATCGGCTTCCCCACCTGGACCGGCGGCACCGGCCAGTTCGTCGCAGGCTACCCGGGCGGCACCGCCGCGTTCGTGGCGCGCGCCCAGGAACTGGCCGACCGGTACGGCGCGCGGTTCACCCCGCCCGCCTCGCTGACGGAGCGGTGAGTATGCGCAGAGAGCTGTACACCGACGAGCACGAGGCGTTCCGCTCGGCCTTCCGCGCACTGCTCGACCGGGAGGCCGTGCCGAACGTCGAGAAGTGGGAGCAGGCGGGCACCGTCGATCGCGGATTCATCACCACCGCGGCCGAATCCGGTTTCCTCGGTTTCGAATTCGATCCCGAATACGGCGGCCTGGGCATCGACGACTTCCGCTACAACGCCGTCATGGCCGAGGAGGTCGTGCGCTCGGGCATGGCCGGCGACACGTTCAGCATGCAGAACGACATCATCGTCCCGTACCTGCGCGACCTGGCCACCGACGGGCAGAAGCGGCGCTGGCTGCCGGGATTCACCCGCGGCGATTGCGTCACCGCCCTGGCGATGACCGAACCGGGAGCGGGCTCGGACCTCGCCTCGATCCGCACCAGCGCCGTCCGCGACGGCGACCACTTGGTGATCAACGGCGCCAAGACGTTCATCACCAGCGGCGCGACCTGCGACCTGGCGATCGTGCTCGTGCGCACCGGCGAACGAGACGGGCGCGGCACCTCGCTGGTCGGAGTCGAATACGGCACACCGGGATTCGAACGCGGCAACCCGATGCACAAGATCGGGCGCAAGGCTCAGGATACGGCGGAACTGTTCTTCACCGACTGCCGGGTCCCGGTCGCGAACATCCTCGGCGAACCGGGGCGCGGCTTCGGCTCCGCGATCGCGAATCTGCCGCGCGAGCGGCTCTCGATCGCGGTCTCGGCGGTGGCCTCGGCAGCGCACGGGCTGAGCCTGGCGCTGGACCACGTGCGCTCGCGCGTCGCGTTCGGCGCGCCGCTGGCCGACCTGCAGTCGGTGCGGATGTCCATCGCCGACATGCACACCGACGTCCAGATCCTGCAGTACTACATCGACGGCTGCGTCACCGCGCTCAACCGCGGCGTCCTGTCCGCCGCCGATGCCGCCGGCGCCAAATACAAAGCCACCGAACTGCAGTGGAATGTGCTCGACCGCTGCCTGCAACTGTTCGGCGGCTACGGCTACATGGAGGAATACCCCATCGCACGGATGTGGCGCGACGCGCGCATCCAGCGCATCTACGGAGGAGCGAACGAAGTGATGACCGATCTCGTCGGCCGCGCGGTGGTGGCCGGATGACCAGCGCATCGCAGGCGGGCCCGCTCGTCGGACGGACCGCACTCGTCACCGGCGGCTCGCGCGGCGTCGGTCGCGCGGTCGCGCTGCGGCTGGCCCGCGACGGCGCCGCGGTGGCGGTGAACTACCGGCGCGACGCGGCGGCCGCCGACGAGGTGGTCGAGCAGATCGTGGCCTCGGGCGGTCGCGCGGCGGCCTACCGTGCGTCGATCGACGACGCGGCGGCCGTCGCCGAGATGGTCACCGCCATTCGCGCCGATCTCGGCCTGGTGGATCTGATCGTCAGCAATGCCGGTTCGGCCAGCCGCGGCCAGGACGTCGCCTCGACCCCGCAGGCCGATTATCTGCAGCTCATGCAGGTGCACGCGTTCGGCCCGATCGCGCTGATCCAGCAGCTGCTGCCGGACATGCGCGAGGCCGCCTCCGGTGCGGCCGGCCGGGGCGACATCGTGATGATCTCCTCCAACACCACGGCGTCGGCCCCGCCGAACTCCGCGCCCTACACCATGGCCAAGGCGGCGATGGAGACCTGCGTGCGGACCATCGCGTGGGAGGAACGCCGCTACGGCATCCACGCCAATATCGTCGCCCCCGGTCTGATCGCCACCGAGATGGGTAAACGACTCGTCTCCGCGGCGCGTGGCGCCGACATCGGCGATCTCGACGCCGACTCGCCGTTCGGGCGGGTGTGCCGTCCCGAGGACGTCGCGGGCACAGTGGCTTTCCTGGTCTCGCCGGACTCCGGCTATGTGACCGGACAACGGCTCGTCGTCGACGGCGGCGGCCCGAACCCGACGATCTTCTGACGACCGAGACACGAGTGAGGTTTCCGTGACGACCGTGGCCGAGGCAGACCGCACCCCCGACAGCGGGGGAACCACCGCCGGCGAGGCCGAAGACTTCTTCGCCGAGCTGACCGCATCGCTGGACACCGCTCTGTCCGCGAACAACACTCTGGGCCTGATCGACATCGATCAGCGCGGCGAGGGCAACTCGTGGGAGACCTACCTGGTCACGGCCGAGTGGACCGCAGGCGCCGACCGGCGAAGCGCGACCTACGCGGTCAAACGCCAGCCGGTCAGCGGCATCATCGACGACTACGACGTGGACCGCGAGGTCGCCTTGCTGCAGGCCGCCGACCGGGCGGGGATGCGGGTGCCCGCCGTGCTCGCGCACCGCGGCGAGCGTGACGGTGAGCGCGGATTCTTCGTGATGGAGAAGGTGCCGGGCATCATCCCGATGCCGCACAACGTCTCGCGCCTGATCCCCGACGCCGCCGTGCGCGCGGATCTCGGACGGCAGGTCGCCAGGGAGATGGCCCGTCTGCACAGCGCCGATCCGGCCTCGATGGGGCTGGACATGCTCGGGCCGGTGCCCGACGGCGCCGACACCGGCCGGATCGAGAACGACAAGTGGGCCCGCGCCTACCGCGAGGTGGCCGACATCCCGATCCCCGTGCTCGACCTGGCCTGCGCGTGGCTCGACCACCGCGCCGACACCGTGTCCGGCCGGGTGAGCCTGGTGCACAACGATTTCCGGATCGGCAATCTGGTGATCGAGGACGGATCGATCTCCGGCGTGCTGGATTGGGAGACCGCGCACTTCTCCGATCCGGTGGCCGATATCGCCTGGTTCGCGCAGCGCACCTCGCGCGGCCGCTCACCGCTGCTGTGCAAGCTGATCGAGCTCGAGCCGTTCCTCGACGAATACGAGCGCGCGGGCGGGTGGCGGCCGAGCTCCGAAACGCTCACCTGGTGGTCGGTGCAATCGCTGGTCAAGACGGCCGTGGGCTGCCTGCAGGCCGTGGATGTCTACAAGCGTGGCGACCGCGACGAACTGCGGTACTCGAACATGGCCCATAGCGTCTACTACAGCGTCGGCTGGCTGACCACCATGCTGCGCGAGGGAGAATGGGGACACTGAGATGACCGTCTACTCGACCGACCTGACCGGCCTGCTGGCCACGATCAAGGACACCCTCGGCCACCGCGTGGCGCCCGCACTGACCGACGGCACCGCCCGCCAGGAACTCGCCGCGGTGCTCGAGCAGCTCGACAACCTCACCCAGCGGATCGCCTGGGACCAGGCGGCACTCGCGCAGACCTGCGAGCGCACCGAGGCACTGGCGACGCGCCTCGGGCTCGCGCCGGCAGGCGATGTCCACGCCGGGGTCGACGCCTTGCGCGCGCGCCGCCGCGACGTGTCCGACGTCCTGCGCGCGGCCTACCGCGACGGCGCCCCGCGCGCCGGGCTCGTCGAATCCGTCCTGGAATTCTCGGAAACGGATGTCGCCGAACAGATCTCGGTGGGCCTGCGCGCCGGACTGCCGATCTGACCCGGAACATCCAGGGCGACGGACCGGCCCTCGAAGGGGCAGGTCGTCGTATCGACGGATGGGGAGTCACCCCTCGTGATCTGATCACCTACCGCCGGGCCGCCCACCGGGCGGCCCGGCTTTCGACTATCGGAGGAGGGCGCAGATGCGCGTCCACGAACTGCTGGACCACTGGGCCGAACGTTTCCCGGACGAGGTCTATGTGACCGACGGCAGCCGCAGTCTCACCTGGGACGAGATGCGCCGGTGGACCCACCGGGTCGGCAACTGGCTGGCAGGCGAACTGCGGCCCGGCGAGCGCTTCTGCCTGCTCGACCGCAACTCGCTCGAGATGATCGCGCTGTACTTCGGCGCGTCCCGCGCGGGCGTGGTGCCGGTGCCGCTCAACTTCCGGCTGGCGCCCCAGGAGTGGAAATACATCGCAGAGGACGCCGGGTGCCGCCTGGCCGTCGTCCACGAGGACTACGCGCAGGCGCTGACCGCGGCCGTCCCCCGCATCACGGCGTCGGTCATCCGCGACGACAGCCCGTCGCGCCTGCGGTTCGCCGAGGAGGTCGCCGCGACCTCGGACGACGCGATCGACCGCGATGTCCCGGCCGAGGCGATCTACCACCAGATGTACACCAGCGGCACTACCGGAAAACCCAAGGGCGCCATGGTGTCGCACCGGGCGGCCTGCACCAACGCCCTGCAGATCCAGCTGGCGCTGAGCTCGGTGCGCCGCGCCACGCTCTGCGTCATGCCGCTGTTCCACGCCGGTGCCGCGCTGCAGATCCTGGCCTACACCTCCGGCGGCTGCTCGGTGCATGTGGTGCGCGATTTCGACCGCACCACGGTGTTGCGGGAGATGTCCGAGCGACGCATACAGCTCCTCACCCTGGCCCCCGCAATGATCCAGGGCATGATCGAGGACCCCCTCGCCGCGCAGCTGGACTTTTCGGCGCTGGAGCTGATGGTCTACGGCTCGGCGCCGATGGCGGTCGAACTCGTCAAGCGGGCGATGGAGGTGTTCGGCTGCGATTTCGCCCAGGCCTACGGCATGACCGAAACCACCGCGGTGGCCACGATTCTGGCTCCCGAGGACCATCGCCGGGCCGTGGCAGGCCGCCCGGACATCCTGGCCTCGGCGGGACGTCCGGTGCTCGGGTCCGCGGTCCGCGTGGTCGGACGCGACGGTGAGCCGCTCCCGGTCGGTGCGGTCGGCGAGATCGTGGTCCGCGGCCCGCAACTCATGGACGGCTACTGGGGGCTGGAGGACGCGAGCCGGGACGCGCTCGCGGGCGGGTGGATGCACACCGGTGACGCGGGCTATCTCGACGCCGAGGGGTTCGTGTTCATCTCCGATCGGGTGAAGGACATGATCGTCTCCGGTGGGGAGAACATTTACCCGCGCGAGATCGAGGAAGTCCTGTTCGAGATGCCCGGCATCGCCGATGTGGCGGTCATCGGCGTGCCGAGCGAGCGTTGGGGCGAGAGTCCTGTCGCGGTGGTCGTGCTCGCCGCGGGCGCGACCGTCACCGAGCACATGGTCCTGGAGCACTGCCGGGCCAACCTCGCGAAGTTCAAATGCCCGGTCTCTGTGACGTTCGTCGACGCGCTGCCGCGCAGCGCGGTCGGCAAGGTCCTCAAGCGCGATCTACGCGAACCCTATTGGCAGGGGATGGATCGCCGCATCAACTGAGGCGGCGCCGGGCGTACGAGCCGGTGCGGTGAGCTCACCGCACCGGCCGTGCCGAACAGCTCAGTCCGTACCGCGCGGCGTCGCCACGAAGTCGGCGGGATCGGGGTGCTGTGTCCGCGTCCAGTATTCGACGACCGGCCACGGGGAGTTGGTCACCACTCGTCCGGTGGAATTGCGGTAGTAGCTGTTCACGCCGTCCATGGCGTACACCATGCGCGAGTTCGCCTCGTCGAGTTCTTCGTTGTACCGGTCGTAGGCATCCTGGCGGCATTCCAGGGTCGCCAGGTCGTCGGTGACCAGGCGGCTGATCGCCTCGACGACGTAACGGACCTGCGCCTCACCGATGGTGATGAAGCTTCCGCCCGGCGGATTGGTGTTCGGTCCGTAGAGGAAGAACAGGTTCGGAAAGCCCGGCGTGGTGATGCCCAGATGGGCGCGTCCGTTGTCGTCGTCCCAGTGCTCGCGCAGCGCGATGCCGTCACGGCCGCGGATGTCCATCGGGTACAGGTAGCGCTGCTGCTGGAAGCCCGTGCACAAGATCAGCACGTCGATCTCGCGTTCCTCGCCGCCCACGGTGACGAGCCCGGCCGGCGTCAGCCGCTCGACACTGTCGGTGAGCAGTTCGACATGCGGCTTCACCAGCGTGGTGAACCAGCCGTTGTCGATCAGCAGCCGCTTGCCGAACGGCGGGTAGGTGGGCAGCGTCTGCTCACGCAGCTGCTCGTGCCCGGCCAGCTGCTGCTCCAGATACTGGGTGAGGTAGGCGCGATACGCGTCGTTGAGCGAGCTGACGAGCTTGCCCTTCGCCTCGCGCTGCGGGTCGACCGGCAGGGCGGCGTAGGTGCGTTCGGTGTAGAGCCAGTACAGCCGGAACCGGTACCAGCCGCGGTAGAAGGGAATGTTGTCGTACAGCCAGTGCTTGGACTGCGGCGAGGGCTGGAAATAGTGTTCGTTGGGCGCGATCCATTGCGGCTGACGCTGCAGCACCACCATGCTCTGCACCTGGTCGGCGATGGCCACGACCAGCTGCATAGCGGCGGCGCCGCTGCCCACGACCGCCACCCGCTTGCCGGTGAGGTCGATGTCCTCGGGCCAGCGCGCCGCATGCACGATCTGGCCGCGGAAATCGTCCGTGCCGGGGAATTCCGGGATATTGGGGGTGCTGTGCAGGCCGGCCGCGGTCACCAGCGCGGTGGCGCGCAGTTCCTGTCGCTCGCCGTCCGGTCCGGTCACCGAGATCACCCACTGCCGGGCCTGGTCGTCCCAGACGGCGTTGTCGACGGAGTGGCGCAGTCGGATCTTGTCGAGCACGCCGGATTCGCGAGCGACGTCCTCGAGGTAGCCGAAGAGCTCGTCGCGGCGGGCGAAGTTTTCGGTCCAGTTCTTGGGCCGGAACGAGTAGGAGTACAGATCGCTGGGGATGTCGACGCGCGCGCCGGGATAGGTGTTCTCCCACCAGGTGCCGCCGATGCGGTCGTTGCGCTCGAACACGGTGTAGGGGGTGCCCGCCTTGTCGAGGTGGATGGCGCAGGCCAGGCCGGAGATACCCGCGCCGACGATGACGACGCCGAAGTCGGGCCGGTCGTGCTCGATGAGCGCCCCGATGTCGGCGGGTTCGAACGGGGTGAAGCCGAGTTGCTCGGCGATCATGGGGGAGTAGGTCTCCGGGATCGGCTCGCCCATGACGGTGCTCATCAGGCGAGCGAGTTCGCCGCCGGTCGGTGCGGGCTGCGCGATCGGCTTGCCCTTGCTCCAGTCGAGGATGGCGTCGGTGGCGGCCTCGTGGATCTCGGCTTGGATCGCCGGATCGAGTCCGCCCGAGTTCAGTTCCTCGTACCCCTTGGGTGCGGCGGGGACGTAGGGCGCCCACAGCCACTTCTCCTCGCCGGTCAGCTGGTAGATCACCGGCAGCAGGCAGGGAATGTTGCCCGCGGTGACGGCGGCGTGCACGGTGGCGCGGTCGAGATCGGGGTTCGGTGGGATGGTCGGGCTCATGTCGTGTCCTTCGGGAGTGGATTGGATGGTCAGTCGGTCAGTGAGCGCAGGAGTTCGATCGCCGAGAGCCGCTCGGCGTGGGTCGGTGCCATGGGGCTGACATTGAGCAGCCCGACGCCGATCTCGCGGAGCATCGCGATGCGCTCGGCGATATAGGAGGCGGGGCCGATCAGTGAGGTCGCGCGGACGAGTTCGTCGGGGACGGCGGCGGCCGCCGCACGGTGCTTGCCCGCAAGGAACAGCTCCTGGATGGCCTCGGCCTCGGCGACGAATCCGTAGCGTTTGGCGAGGTCGTTGTAGAAGTTGCGGGTCCGTGATCCCATGCCGCCGATGTAGAGGGCGAGTTGGGGGCGGGCCTGGTCGAGCCACGGCGCGGGATCGTCGGTGACGGCGAGGGGAAGGCGAACGATGATGTTCAGCTCGCCCAACTCGGCGGCGCGCTTGGCTCTTCCGCGGGCGAGCGCCGCACCCCACACCGATTCCAGCTTCTCCGGGTGGAAGAAGATGGGCTCCCAACCCTCGGCGATCTCGGCGGTGAGCTCGACCATCTGCTCGCCCAAGGCGGCGATCGAGACCGGAATCCGATCGCGGACCGGGTGATTGATGAGTTTGAGCGGTTTGCCCAGGCCGGTGCCGCGGTCGGCGGGAAGCGGGATCTGGAAGTGCCTGCCCTGGTGGCGCAGTGCTTCGCGCCGCCAGACGGTGCGGCAGATCTCGATTGTCTCCCTGGTCTTGCCCAGCGCGTGCCCGAAGGGGACGCCGTGAAATCCTTCGACCACCTGCGGTCCGGAGGCACCGATTCCGAGGCGGAATCGCCCCTTCGACACATAGTCGAGGCCCGCGGCGGTCATGG
The DNA here is from genome assembly GCF_001665865.1 of Nocardia sp. 852002-20019_SCH5090214. Lineage (NCBI taxonomy): Bacteria > Bacillati > Actinomycetota > Actinomycetes > Mycobacteriales > Nocardiaceae > Nocardia > Nocardia sp. 852002-20019_SCH5090214. The sequence continues at coordinate 50,943 of NZ_LZMK01000045.1, forward strand.
CCAGTGTGGTCGGGGTACGGGAGGCGATCGGGAGGATGCCGGTGGCGAGTTCGATGCGTGAGGTGCGCGCCGCGAGGTAGCCCAGCTGGCTGACCGCATCGAAGGTGTACGCCTCGCCCATCGTCACCGAGTCGAGGCCGGCGGCCTCGTAGTCGACGATCTGAGCGGCGATCTCGTCGAACGGTGGACCGAAGTCCAGCACCGTGCCGATACGCATGTGCTCTCCTGCTTTCCGCAAATTCGCAGCCCGCGCTGCGTTCGATGGGGGTTCGGCCGACCGTGCTGACCCGGCTTCGGGGGGCGCGACAGTCGCCGCTCCGAGTGAGTGTTAATGCTAACTATGGTGACTATAAGTGGTCAATGCTAGTTAAAGTCGCCATTTTTGAACTAAAGTTATTTGTGAATATGGAGCATTGCCGGGCTCGGTGGTGATGCGCCGGAGTGGCTGACTCGAACCGCCGTCCTCGGCGGGAGGCTCGTGGTCCTCGAGTTCCGGGTGCGCCGACCCCGCCTGTGCCGACTCGATGAGAAGTTCGCCCGCCGACCCTTTCTCGGCAGACGGATGGGCGAAATGCCTGTCCGGGCCGATCGAGTTGGCTGGTGGCGGGCTACCCGCCGCGGCAGAGCGGCGGGTGTGAATGGCCATTTCGGACCGTTGTGACAGAAATAGTGACTCTGGCCTGCATAATCTGTTCTTGACATTAGTAGTAACTATGTTACCTTGATCACAACAGCGCCCCTGACCTGGTCTCGAGCCGCCTCGGGGGGCGCTGCAGGGGGCAGGGAAGACCGGATGCGTGGGAGCCACTCGACTGATGAGCGCGCCTCCGGATGGACATCCGCATGAAAGGCATGAACATGACTGAGACGCTGACCCGTGAGGCAGCTACCGGCAGCGACCGGGTGACCGACTACGTGCAGCGCGCTCGCTCGATCGCGCCGCTGATCAGGCAAGAGGCCGCCGCCATCGAGCGTGACCGCACGATCACCAAGCCGGTCGCGGACGCGCTGGACGAACTGGGACTGCACCGGATGCTGGAGCCCGTGGAGCTCGGCGGCGGCGGTCTGCTCCCCAGTGAGGGCATGCGGGTCTACGAAGAGCTCGCCAAGGCCGACGGCTCGACCGGCTGGGCCATGATGGCCAGCACCTGGGGCACCGCCGGCGTGATCGGCCAACTCTCGCCCGAGGTCGTGGACGCGTTGCTGAGCAGGGACGAGCCCTTCATCGTCGCGGGTCAGCTCCTCCCGAGGCATCCCGGCGTGCAGGTCGAGGGTGGCTACATCATCGACGGCGGCTACTCCTTCGCCAGCGGTTCGGATCACGCGACCTGGATCGGTGCGGGTTTCTACGTCGCCGACGAACAGGGCAATCCGATCCTGGGCGCCAACGGTCAGCCACAGGCGCGCATCGCCCTGCTGCCCAAGGAGCAGGTCGAGTTCAAGAACAACTGGGACGTCTGGGGGCTGGCGGGCACCGGCAGCCACGACTACACGATCTCGAAGAAGTTCGTGCCCGCGGAGTACACCACGCAGACCTTCGGCGGCACGCCGACTCGCTCCGAGGTCCTGTACAAGCTGGGCAACGAGTTCGTCGGCGGCATCTGCCACGCGCCGATCGTGCTCGGAATCGCCACTCGCGCACTGGAACTGGTAGCGAAGATCACCGACGGCAAGGTGCGTCCCACTTACTCCGTTCCGGTCGGCGAAGCCGACATCTTCCGGCTCGATTTCGCGCGTAAGGAAGCCGACCTGCAGGCCGCCCGCCTGTACTGCTACGACGTCGTCGAGTCGGCCGAGGCCGCGGTGAGCGCCGGGCAGCCGGTGACGCCCGAACAGATCGCCCGCGCGTCGCAGATGCTGTCGTGGGTGCACGAGGTCACCGCCGACATCGTGATGTTCGCGCATCGCTGGGGCGGCAGCCAGAGCATCGGCCGGACCAGCACGCTGGGCCGCTTCGTGCGGGACATGAACGTGGCGACTCAGCATCTGCTCGTCGACCCGAAGATGTTCGTCGACGCCGCCGCGGTCCTGCTTCCGGTCTACGCCGCCGAGGCGTAAGAATCCGAGCCGCCGAGGCGTGAGCATCTGACCAGGCCGGACCCGGTCGCCGTACATGACACGGTGGGCATGCCGCGTGAGCACGGCATGCCCACCGGTCGTGGCCGACGCCTCCGCTGGTCCCGCCGTCGAGCCACGAAGTGCACGAAACATTTCCCGACCTGCCGTGGGTGGGTCGACAAGCGTGAGAGGCACCCACGATGGGCCATTACAAGAGCAATCTCCGCGATGTGGAGTTCAATCTGTTCGAGTTGTTCGAACGCGACCGGGTGCTGGGGGCCGGGCCGTTCGAGGAAGTCGACGTGGACACCGCGAAGATCGCACTGCGCGAGGTCGACCGCCTCGCCCGCGAGGACCTCGCCGAGTCCTTCGAAGAGGCGGACCGCCATCCGCCCGTCTTCGACGCCGCCGCGCACACGGTGGCCATCCCGCCCGCGTACACGGCCATGTACAAAACCTGGATGGACGCCGAGTGGTGGCGGCTGCGGGTCCTGCCGGAACTCGGCGGGACGAACGCGCCGAGTTCACTGAACTGGGCACTCGCCGAATTCGTGCTCGGCGCCAACCCCACGCTGTGGACCTATGTCGGCTTCCCGACCGCGACCAGAGTCGTGTACCGCAACGGCACCGAACGCGACAAGCGGATCGCGCAGATCGCCGCCGAGAAGCAGTGGGGCGCGACGATGATGCTCACCGAACCCGACGCCGGTTCCGATGTCGGCGCCGGCCGGACCAAGGCGATCCCGAACGAGGACGGCACCTGGAACATCGTCGGCGTCAAGCGCTTCATCACCGCGGGCGAGCACGATCTGTCCGACAACATCATCCATCTCGTGCTGGCCCGGCCGATGGGCGTCGAGGGCGTGGGCGGCCCGGGCACCAAGGGGCTCAGCCTCTTCCTCGTCCCGAAATTCCACTTCGACCTCGAGACCGGTGAACTCACCGGCGAACGCAACGGCGTCTACGTCACCAATGTCGAGAAGAAGATGGGCGTGAAGGTCTCGGCGACCTGCGAGATGACTCTCGGCGAGAACGAACCGGCCCGCGGCTGGCTGCTCGGCGAGGTGCACGACGGTATCAACCAGATGTTCGAGGTGATCGAGGACGCCCGGATGATGGTCGGTTCCAAGGCGATCGCGACTTTGTCCAGCGGCTACCTCAACGCACTCGACTACGCCAAGATGCGCGTGCAGGGCGCCGATCTGACCCGGTCGTCGGATAAGGGGGCGCCGCGGGTCGTCATCACCCGCCACCCGGACATCCGCCGGTCGCTGCTCACCCAGAAGTCCTACGCCGAAGGAATGCGCTCGCTGGTCCTCTACACCGCCTCCTGGCAGGACGAGATCGCGCTCGCCGCCGCGGCGGGCGAGGACACCGCACTGGCCGAGGCCGTCAACGACCTGCTGCTGCCGGTGGTCAAGGGCTACGGGTCGGAGCGCTCCTGGACGGTGCTGGGCACCGAATGCCTGCAGACCTTCGGCGGATCGGGATACCTGCAGGACTATCCGCTCGAGCAGTACGTGCGCGACGCGAAGATCGACACCGTCTACGAGGGCACCACCGCCATCCAGGCCCAGGACCTGTTCTTCCGCAAGATCGCCAGGAACTCCGGCGTCGCGTTCGGGCATCTCGCCCAGGAGATGTCGTCGTTCGCCGATGATCCGGCCGCAGGCGCCGAGTTGGCGTTCGAACGCGACCTGCTCCTCGAAGCGGTCGGCGCTGTGGCGGCGGTCGTGGAGAAGATGACCGCCGACCTGCTCGCCGCGAACCCGAAAGCCGGCGGCGCGGAGTCCGAGATCTACAAGGTGGGGCTGAACGCGACACGGCTGCTCTACATCCTGGGCGATGTCCTCGTCGCCTGGCTGCTGCTGCGCGGTGCCGTGATCGCTCTGCGCGCACTCGAGGCCGGCGCCCCGGCCGAGGACGCGGCGTTCTACGAGGGCAAGGTCGCCGCGGCGCGGTTCTTCGCCCGCAACGTCCTGCCCGTCACGGCTGCGGAGGCCGCGATCGCTCGCGCGGTGGACGATTCGGTCATGGCTCTGGACGAAGCGGCCTTCTGAGCTGTCCGCCGGCAGAACAACTGCCGGGAAACGAACGGCGCGCCCGACTGGAAGTCGGGCGCGCCGTTTCGTCTGTCCGCTGCGCTACCGAAATGTGGGCTAGTGCTCCGCCCTTCAGGGCGGGGCGAAGGCCCACGCGGGAGGGCCGCCAAGGCCCGAGCATGCCCTGGATGGGGAGCGTGAATCATGTTGTCCCCGAACATGGTTGAGGTGCTGAAATGGTAGCGTCAGGGTGTGCAGCTTCGGTACAACTTCCGCATCTACCCGACGCCCGGCCAGCAGATAGCGCTGGCTCGGGCGTTCGGTTCGGCGCGGGTGGTGTACAACGATGCCCTCGCTGCGCGGCGGGAAGCGTTCGAGGCGGGGCAGCGGATCAGCGACGCGGAACTGTCGAAGCGGTTGACCGCTGCGAAGGCGACCCCGCAGCGGGCGTGGCTGGGGGAAGTGTCCTCGGTGGTGCTGCAACAGGCGCTGGCCGATCTGAACGTCGCCTACCGGAATTTCCTGTCCTCGGTGACGGGGAAGCGGAAAGGTGCACGGGTCGGTCCGCCTAGGTTCCGGTCGCGTCGGGACAGCAGGCAGGCGATCCGGTTCACGAGGAATTCCCGGTTCGCGGTCACCCTGGGCGGGAAGTTGCGGTTGCCGAAGATCGGGGATGTTCCGGTCCGCTGGTCTCGGGTACTGCCGTCGGCGCCGTCGTCGGTGTCGGTCATCAAGGACGCGGCGGGCAGATACTTCGCCTCGTTCGTCGTGCACACCGACGACCAGCCGTTGCCGCCGGTGGAGTCCGAGGTGGGTATCGACCTGGGGTTGGCGACGTTCGCGGTTTTGTCGAACGGGCAGCGGATCGAGTCCCCGAAGTTTCTGCGGCAGGCCGAACGTCGGTTGAAGAAGGCGCAACAGGCCCTGTCGCGTAAGGAGAAGGGGTCGAAGAACCGGGCCAAGGCCCGGGTCGAGGTGGCGAAGGCTCATGCCAGGGTCGCGGATGCGCGGCGGGACTGGGCGCACAAGCAGTCCACGAAGATCATCCGCGAGAACCAAGCGATATTCGTGGAGGACTTGTGCGTGAAAGGTCTCGCCCGCACGCGTATGGCGAAATCGGTTCACGATGCGGGTTGGTCGATGTTCGTGACCATGCTCGAGGAGAAGGCCGCCCGGTATGGACGGGCCTTCTCGAAGGTGGACCGGTGGTTGCCGTCCACCCGCATGTGCTCGAACTGCGGGGTGATCGGAGAGGCGAAGGCCCTGCATGTCCGCGAATGGACGTGCGGGTGCGGGACCACCCACGACCGCGATCTGAACGCGGCGATCAACATCCTCGCGGCCGGACGGGCCGAGAGGCTAAACGCCTGCGGAGGGGCTGTAAGTCCAGCCGCTTAGCGGAGGGCACGCCCCGGTGAAACAGGAGCCCACCGGAGAACCGCAGGGTTCAGGAGGAATCCCGGTCGTTCACGGCCGGGAGGACGTCAATCGGCGCCCTCGCGCACGATGAACAGCGCGTCGACAGCGAGCAATCCATCGGCGGTGACCAGCAGCGGATTGACGTCCAGCGACTCGAGCCAGCTGTGGCAGGCCGCGGCCAGGCGGCCGAATCCGACCAGCAGCTCGGCGAGCCGGTCCAGATGCCACGGCTGCGATCCCCGGTAGCCGTGCATGATCCGCAGCTCGCGGAACTCCTCGATGAGCGCTTCGGCGTCGATGCGGGTCAACGGCGCCGGGCGGCCGCCGACTCGTTCGAGGACCTCGACGAGGACGCCGCCGATGCCAAGCACCACCATCGGCCCGAGTTCACTGCGGCCTTCCACGCCCACGAGCAGCTCACCGCGCGCGGCGGCCATCGGTTGCACGGCGACGACCTCGCCGACACCGTGGCGTGCCGCGATCGCGCGCATGTCGGCCACTGCCCGATCGAGATCCACCCGCGTGACGTTCAGTGCCACCGCGCCGAGCTCGGTGCGGTGCGGGACGTCGGCGAGCTTCACCGCGTACGGGCCCTCGAACCCCGGTGCGGCCTGCTCGCCCGCACCGACGACGCAGTGCGGCGCGGTGGGAATGCCGAACTCCGCCAACAGATCCATGGCCTGGGTGAACGGCAGGAAGCGGCGGCCGTCCGCGGTGACGGAGAACGGCCCGGGCGGGCAGGCGAGCGCCGCCACGGGCTCGGCCTGCGGGCGGGCGGTGGCGCGGTCGCGGACGAACGCGCCCATCGTCTGCAGTCCGCGCAGGGTACCGCGCAGTCCGTAGCCGAGCGCGACACTGCCGTCCGAGCCGATCACTTCCCGGGCGAACGAGCCGACCGGGCCCGCGCCCGCGGCGATCGCGACCGGCTTGCCGAAACGGCGTGCGGCGGTGGCGACATCGTCGATGAGGCGGCGATAGACGGGGGAGTCGTCGCCCTCACCCCACATGTTGACGAACACGACCGCGTCGAGGTCGGGTGATCCGACATAGCGCTCGACGATGTCGGTCCAGAATGTCGCGCCGAATCCGGTGGTGTCCAGGGGGTTCGGAACGGTGATGCCCGGGATCGTCGAGGCGACCCAGCCGGCGAGGGAGTCCAGCGGCGGCAGGGTGAGCCCTTCGGCCTCGGCGATGTCGAAGGCCAGCGAGGCGAAGCCGCCGGTGCCGGCGACGACGCCCAGTCGCTCGACGGAGTTCCATTTCGCGGGGTCGAGCTGGTCGACGATCGAGAGCCGGTCGATCATTTCCTCGATGTCGTGGGCGAGCTGGATTCCGGCATGCCGGAATGCGACGTCGTAGGCCCAGGAGTTCCCGGCCAGCGCGCCGGTGTGCGAGGCCGCCATCTGCTGGGTCCGGCTGTTGCGGGCGAGCTTGACCGCGACGATCGGCTTGCCCGCCTCCCGACAGCGCCGCGCCGCCCGGAAGAACGCCTCGGGCCTGCGGATTCCTTCGACGATCAGACCGATGGCAGTGGTCTGCGGGTCGTCGGCCAGGAAGTCGAGGTAGTCGGCGATGTCGGTGACGGCTTCGTTGCCCGCCGAGATCAGGCGCGAGATGCCCACCCCGGTCCGCCTGCCCGCGGTGATGGCGACGCCGCCGATCATCGCGCCGCTGTGCGAGACGATGGACACCCCGCCCGCCGGCGGGTGGTAGTTCGCCGAGGCGGTCAGATTGAGGCTGCGGGGAACGCTGATGTAGCCCAGGCTGTTCGGTCCCACAACGGCCATGCCGCCGCGCCGTGCAGCGGCGACCAGCCGGCGTTGCAGCTCGTCGCCGTCCGCGCCGACTTCGGAGAAGCCGGCGGCATAGATGATCAGCCCACCGCAGTCCAGCGACGCGCATTCCTCGGCCAGTGCCACGGTCCGTTCGGCCGACATCACCGAGAGCACGGCGTCGATCGGGCCGGGCACCTCGGAGATCGAGGAGTGGGTCGTTGTGCCGAAGACGGTGGGCGCGCTCGGGTGGACGAAGTGCACCTGTGCGCCACTGTCGAGCGTCGGCCGGATGAAGGGCGCGACCGGGGACTTGTCACTCAGGCCGACGATCGCGATGGTCGACGGGTTCAGTACGCGGTCGAGGGGGGATCTCGGGTGCGGGGCGGGTTCCTGCGTGCGCGCCGAATCGTCGTCCGCTAGGAGGGTCATGACGTGGTCCTTCTGATCGAGTGTCGGGTGTCCGGTCGAGCACCCTGCGATGTCTGTGGCCGGGGGGAGAAGTGACGAGCCGGGCAGATGCTGCCTGCGGTGCGCTCGCGCCGCCCGCGCTGTTCCGCCGGGCGCCGAGCCGCTGCTCGATTGCGTCGAAATCTATCATCGTGAACAGCGGTTATGGTCGCTTTCTGCCGAGAAGTCGAAAAGTTCCTGGGAAACGGGTTCAAAAGTTAATAGTAACTATGTAAGCTCGCTCACATGCTCGGCGAAGAGGTGCGCCGGGATTCGAAGTCAATCCGGAGGATTCATGGCCAGGACCGAGGCACTCGCACGCGCCGAGAAGATGTATCTCGAAGGTTTTCCCGACCCGGCGACGGCGACGATCGAGGATCTGCGCGACGCCTACGACCGACTGCTGCTGCAGTTCCCCCTCCCCGAGGGCATCGAGCCGGTGGGAGGTGAAGCAGGTGGCGTCCCTGTCCTGTCGGTCACCGCGAAGGGCGCCGCGCGCGACAAGGTGCTCGTGTGGTTCCACGGCGGCGGCTACTCGATGGGCAGTGCACGCGGTTTCCAGAACCTCGCGCACACGCTCTCGCGTGCTGCCGGCGTGACCGTCGTCGTGCCCGACTACCGGCTCTCGCCCGAGCACGTGTTCCCCGCCGCGCTCGACGACGGCGCCGCCGTGCTGTCGGCACTGGTGGCGGAGTACGGCGCGGGCAATACCGCGGCCGGCGGCGACTCCGCGGGCGGCGGCCTGGCGTTGGCCGCCCTGACCGTCCTGCGCGACAAGGGCGAAGCCCTGCCCGGCGCGGCGGTCTTCATCTCCCCGCTGCTCGACCTCACCGCCAGCGGTGCGAGCGTGGACGAGTTCGACGGTAAGGACATCGCCGTCTCGCGCGGCTCGATCCTCAATATCAGCGGGGCGTACCTGCAGGGGCGCGACCCGAAGGATCCGCTCGTGTCGCCGCTGTTCGCCGAGCTGGGCGGCCTGCCGCCCGCGCTGTTCATGGTCGGCTCCGGCGAAGTGCTGCTCGACGACTCCCGCCGTGCGGCGGCCTCGATCACCGCTGCCGGCGGGTCGGCCTCGGTCTCGCTCTACGACGACATGTGTCACGTGTGGCCGCTGTTCGCCGCGATCCTGCCCGAGGGTGTCCAGGCCGCCGAGGAAGCGGGCGCCTTCATCCGCAAGAACCTCGGACTCTGAATCCCGGTACCTGATCCACTCGCGGGCGTCGCCTCCCTCGGGGCGCGACGCCCGCGGTCAGACTTCCACGCACGAAAGGACGCCCGAGATGTCCGCCCCGCAGACGACCGACCTCACCGCGCAATTCCGAGACGCGATGGCCACGGTGTGCACGCCGGTCGCGGTCGTGACCGCCATGGACGGCGAGCGCCCGCACGGCACGACCGTCAGCGCCTTCGCCTCCCTGTCGATGACGCCGCCCTCCCTGCTGGTATCGCTGGACCAGGGCTCGGAGCTGTTGAGCCTGATCCTGGAAACAGGGATCTTCGGCGTCAATGTCCTCGGCAGCGTGCAGTCCGCGCTGGCAGCGCAATTCGCCCGCAAGGGCAAGGACAAGTTCCTCGATGTCGCCTGGCAGGTCGATCGCGGTGTGCCCCGCATCGCGGGCGTGCCGCACTGGGTGGCCGCCGAGGTCATGGACACCATCACGGTCGCCGATCACACGATCGTGTTCGGCCGTGCGATCGCCGTGGAGAGCCTGACCGTGCCGCCACTGACCTATCACGGCCGAGTGTTCGGCACCCACGCCGCACTGTAGGCGCGGATCGTTTCGACCAAGGACGGCATGCAATGACACACGTGGACAACCCCGCGACCGAGCTCGACCGTGCGGAAGCCCTGAACCGAGCGCGCACGTCGTTCGCCTCGGTGTTCGGCGACGGCAGACTCTCGCTGGCGCAGTTGCGCGGCAACCTCGACGCGATGATGCTCGAACCCGCACTGGCCGAGGATGTTTCGGTGGTCGAGTCGACCATCGAGGGCGTCCCGGTGCTGCGGGTCTCGGCCGGGACCGGCATCGGCGACGACGTGCTGGTGTGGTTGCACGGCGGGGGATACGTCATGGGCAGCGCCCACGGGTACCGGCACGCCGCCGCGGCGCTGTCGCGCGCCATGAGCGCGGTGGTGATCGTGCCCGACTATCGGCTCGCCCCCGAGTTCCCGTTTCCCGCCGCACTGGACGACGCCACCCGGATTCTGGGCGCGGTCATCGCCGAGTTCGGCGCCGAGCACACCGTTATCGGCGGTGACTCCGCCGGCGGCGGATTGACCGTAGCCACACTGATTGCGTCACGTGACAGCGGTAGTCCCTTGCCCGCGGCTGCGGCTGTGGTCTCGCCGCTCGCGGACTTCACCGTGTCCGGAGCCACTGTCGTCACCAATCGCGCCACCGACCCCGTGATCACCGAACGCGACCTCGGACTGCTGGCGGCCACCTATCTCCAGGGCCACGACCGCTCGGATCCTCTCGCCTCTCCGGTTTTCGGCGATCTGGCCGGGCTCCCCCCGATGCTGTTGCTGGCCAGCGACAGCGAGATCCTTCTCGACGACGCCGTGCGCATCCACGAGGCGATGCAGCGGACCGGCGGATCGAGCACCCTCTCGGTCCACCCCGACACCTGCCACGCCTGGACGCTGTTCACCGACTTCCTGCCGCAGGCGCGGGAAGGCGTGGCCGAGATCGCCGGCTTCTCGCGGAAGGTTTTGCCATGAGCGTGCGCGTCACCGACGACGCCACGGTGCGGTACATCCTGATCGATCGTCCCGGCCGCATGAACGCGGTCGACAAGGACACCCTGCACCGACTCGCCGACGCGATCGAAAGCGCGGGCGCGGACCCCGACGTGCGGACGATCGTGCTGTCGGGGACAGGTCGAGCCTTTTGCGCCGGTGGCGACCTCGATGTCGAGGACCCGCTGTCGGTCGAGAACACCGCGAGCACATCCGACGCCGCGACCCGCTGCATTTCGGCGATCGTCGCTGTGCCCCGTCCGGTCGTCGCCGCGGTGCGCGGCCCGGCCGTGGGGGTGGGCGTATCACTCGCGCTGGCAGCGGATTTCACCGTCGTCCGTTCGGACGCCTTCTTCTCCATGCCGTTCACCTCGATCGGCTTGATGCCCGACGGCGGCGCCACAGCACTGGTCGCGGCCTCTGTCGGACGCGCGGTCGCGATGCGGATGTCGCTGCTCGGCGAGCGCCTGAGCGCGACCGACGCCGCACGTATGGGCTTGGTGGCGGCGGTGCACGAACCCGATGTCTTCGAAGCGGAACTGGCGAAGCTCACCGCGCGACTGAGCAGGATCTCGGTCGAATCGCTCGCCGTGACCAAACGCGCGGTCAACGACTCGAGCCTGACCGAACTCGGCGACGCCTTCGCACGCGAGCGCACCGGCCAGATCCGGCTGACGACGACGGACAGCTTCCGCGACGCCATCGCGGCATTCACCGCACAACGCACCCGGCCGGAGACCGGAGAAAGAACTGGGAGTGACCATGTCGGTAGCTGAGATCAAGCCCATGTCCCCGATCGATGCGCGGCAGACCGATCGCGCTCGCGTCGAGCAGGCCGCGGCCGATCTCGCCGCGGGCAGGTCGATCGTGCTGTTCGACCCCACCTGCGGGGAGGCGAATCTGGTCGCCGCCGCCGAATTCGTCACCACCGAGTCGGTGTCGTTCATGGTCCACTACACCTCGGGCTTCGTGAAAGTTGCTGTCCCGGAGGAGGACTGCGTCCGGCTGTTGCTTCCGCCGATGTGGCAGTTCGGTGGTTTCGACGCGAGCTCCGTTCCCGCCGTGACGGTGGACGCCGTGGAAGGCACCGGCACCGGCATCTCCGCGGCCGACCGCGCGCGGACGATCAGGACCATCGCCGACCCGCGGACCATCCCGACGGCCCTGTCCAGGCCGGGACACGTCGCCCCGATCATCGCCCGGCGCGGCGGTAGCGGCGTGGCCGAATCGGTTGTGCATCTGATGCGCGTCGCCGGCCTGCGCCCGATGGCAGCCCTGTGCGAGCTGGTCTCCTCGACGGATCCGACCAGGATGGCCGACGAGCAGGAAAGCATCGACTTCGCGCGCGATCACGCGCTGACCTTCGTCTCGGTATTCGATGCGGTGACCTTCACGCATTGATTCCCGGATCCCGAACCGCCGACCGCCGGATGCGGCCGCGCGGCACTCGTCCGAGGAGTTTGCCTTGTCTTTCGTTGTGACCCAACCATGCTGTAACGACGCCGCCTGCGTGCAGGTGTGCCCCGTGAACTGCATCCGCCCCACCCCGGACGACCCCGACTTCCGCTCCACCGAGATGCTCTACATCGACCCGCGGACCTGCATCGACTGTGGCGCCTGCATGGAGGCATGCCCTGTCGATGCCATCCACCCCGAGGACGAACTGCCCGACGATCAGCTGCGCTATCGCGAGATCAACGCGGACTACTTCCGCCGCAATCCGCTCGACGCGGGAACGCCACCGGCTCCCCAGCCTCCGGTGAAGGTGCCCAAGCCCGATTCGCCCCTGCGGGTCGCCGTGGTCGGCTCCGGACCCGCCGGTGTCTACGCCGCGGCCGAGCTGATGGCCCGGATGCCCAGCGGCGGAATCGATATCGAGATGTTCGATCGGCTGCCCACGCCGTGGGGGCTGGTGCGCGCCGGGGTCGCCCCCGATCATCTCGGCACGAAGGCCATCACCGAGGCGTTCCGCCGGATCGCCGCCAAACCCGGATTCCGGTTCCACCTGAATGTCGAGATCGGCCGCGATCTCACTCACGACGACCTGCTCGCGCACCACCACGCCGTGATCTACGCCGTCGGTGCGCTCGAGGATCGCAAACTCGAGATCCCCGGCGCGGACCTGCCCGGCAGCGTGGCCGCCACCGAGTTCGTCGCCTGGTATAACGGCCACCCCGACTACGCGAACCGCGCCTTCGACCTGACCGGTGAGCGCGCGGTGATCGTCGGCAACGGCAACGTCGCCCTCGACGTCGCCCGGCTGCTCGTCTCCGACCCGGACGCTCTCGTCCGCAGCGACATGGCCGAGCACGCACTGGAAGCGCTGCGGCAGAGCAATATTCGCGAGGTCGTCGTCCTCGGGCGTCGCGGCGTGGCGCAGGCCGCCTACACGACTCCCGAACTGCTGGCGCTCGGTCGCATTCCGGGAGTCGATGTGGTCGTCGACCCCCGTGAACTCGATCTCGGTGGCGTCGCGGGCGAGGACCCGTCCTTCTCGACCGATCTGAAGACACGGGTCGCCGTCGAATACTCCGACAGCACAACGACTCCGGGCAACAAGCGTATCGTCCTGCGGTACCTCGCTTCACCGGTCCGGCTGCTCGGCGCCCATCATGTCGAAGGCGTCGAAATCGTCCGCAACGAACTGGTCCGCACCGAGCGCGGCACGCTCGAGGCCCGCCCCACCGGCACGACCGAGATCCTCGACGCCGGCCTGGTCCTGCGCTCGATCGGCTACCGCGGCACAGCGGTGCCGGGTGTGCCCTTCGACGCGGACGCGGGCCGGATTCCCAACATCGACGGCCGGGTCCTCGATCCCGACACCGGCGCGGCGCTAGCCGGTGTCTACACGACCGGCTGGGTCAAACGCGGCCCCTCCGGTGTGATCGGCACCAACAAACTGTGCGCCCAGAACACCGTCGCCGCACTGATCGACGACCTGCTCGCGGATCGCCTGCCGCAGCCGAAGTCCGGCCGCGACCGGGATGCACTGTCCGCGTTGGTCGTCGAGCGCCGCCCGGAGGTCGTGGACGGGAAGGGCTGGCTGGCCATCGACGCCGCCGAGCGCAAGGGTGGCCGCGACCGCGGCCGTCCCCGCGTGAAGATCACCGACACCGCGGAGATGGTCGAGATTGCCGGAGCCGCGATGCACCCGGTGGGATAGGACCCGGTCGAGCAGTGCCGATGTTTCTCGGCACTTGCCCGTCCGTTCGTCGCGACGCAATCGGCGCCGCGATCTCTCAGGCCCGATGCCCGGGCCTGAACGGCGATTTTCGCCGTAGCGCGGTGGCCCCGTCGTGGGTCCCGCGCGACTCGAAGCTGTCTGCTCGTCATCCAAAGCAAAGGAGCTTGTGATGTCTGTTCGTAAGTCGTCGGTGGTCTGGACGGTATCGGGGGCTGTGCTGATAGTCGGCGCGGTGATCATCAGGTTCGCGGTGCTGCCCGCCATGACGAAACTGCCGGACGATCTCAGTCAGTCGCAGCGGTACGACGGCACGATGCAGGCTCTGAACTCGCAGGCCTTCGCGGCAGGTGACTTCGCCGCCCTGCTGACTCCGAAGATGCCGATCACCGCCGACCGCAGCCTCACCGTCGACGCGGTCGACGGCGACACCGCCGTCGTGACCAGCAACTCCGTGGTCACCCTCCCGGATTCCTCGACCCGGGACGACGTGCACACCTATGCGGTCGACCGCGTCGACTACTCACCGGTCGAACTCACCGACGCACAGAAGGACTCACTGGTCCCGGCCGACAGGCGGACCACCTTCGAGGCGCACAGCGGTCTCACCTTCAGCTGGCCGATGGACCCGGCCGCAACCGACACCATGCTCTACGATCCGGTGACCCGCACCGCCCAGCGGGCGACCTTCGTCGACGAAAGCGAAGTGCAGGGCCGGAAGGTCTACAACTACCGCGTCGACGCCGCGGGCCCGATCGGCAACCCGGCGCTGCTCGCCGGCTTCCATGGCTTCCCGGCGCAACTGCCCAAGGCCATGATCGAGGGACTACTGCGGGCCGGCGTCGTCCCGGAGAAGTCACGCGAGGCCCTCACAGCCGCACTGCCTTTGCTGCCCGACCCGGTCGCCATCGGATTCGGCAGCACCAACGAGATCGCTGCCGCCGTCGACGCGGAGTTCGGCGCGCCGCTGAAGGTCGAGCAGACCCAGGGCATGTATGTCACCGTCTCCGCCGACGGCCGCGACATCCCGGCCCTGCCGCTGTCGATCGTGAGCATTCACACCGCCGAGAACGAGGTGGTCGCCAGCGCGAACACCTTCTCGAAGAACTCGACGATGCTGTCGATCCTCGGCGTGTGGCTGCCGGTGGCCATGGTGGTGATCGGCATCGCGCTTCTGTCGCTCGGCATCGTCCGGCGCCGGGCCGCCTGAGCTGGACGACGAAGCCGGTTCCGTCTTGGCGGCACCGCCACCTGTCCTGGCCTGTAGGTTCTCATCGTGTCTCATTGAGTCGCGGGAGAATGCGAGATAGCCCAGATACCCCTACGTGGTATTTGGGCGCTCCGGAGAGGCGTCGCTTCGTGACGTGAGGTGCTGTAGAACCCATCGAACAGCGGAATTGGCGGCATCGGACCTTCCCGTTTCGATACCCGCGCCCGCTGCGTCGCGCCCGCATCTGCACTCGAGATGGTCGGTTCCGCGTGCCTCTGTGTGGGATTCGGTAACTGAATACTTTGCTCTGGCCCAATATTCGCGTCGCCGCAGGTCGGCATCAAGGCGGCATCGGAGAAAAGTAGTCGGCGTGTCGTTTCGCGACACGCCGACTACTCTCGCGGACTAGCAACCAGTTGGCACCATGACTCCGAGGGAGTCGCGGAGGCTGGTGTATCGGCATCGCGGAGTCCCTCGCGTCCGCCTCGTCAGCTTCCGGGTTGCCGCGTCACGGATGTTTTACCACGTACGCCGAGTATCAACTCGCCTTGCTGTATGCCTCTACTATGTCGGCTTGGATTCGCCCGCGGCTCGAGACGTTGTAGCCATTGTTCTTCGCCCATTCGCGGATCGCGCCGGTCTGTTGCCTGTCGCTCATGGTGCGTGTAGCACTCCTGGCCTTCGAGCGGGGAACCCGGCCGATCTTGCGAGCGCCGTTGGTCCACTGCTCGAACGTGTTTGGAGCTTGTCGGCGTTCTTGCTGGACTCGTCTCTCAGGCCGGATCGTCACCGCGGGACCTGCTCGCAATTCAAATGCGTTCAAAGATCTCCAGTACGTGTCCTTCCGGATCTTCGACGAAGGCGACCTTGATCCGATATTCGTCATCAGTCGAGGGGGTTCGGTCACTGTGCCGCCGGCGTCGGCAACTCGCTGCACCACAGCATCGATTCCGCTCACCTCGAAGCCGATGATTGCGGAACCCGGTGCCGGTGCCGGCCGGTTCTTGTAGTGCAGCAGGACCAGTGATCGATCGGTGCCGTCGGCGGAGGTCATGATGATCTCGGCGAGAGGATCGGCGCGATCGTCGAAGTCGCAGCGAGTCTTTTCCGTGCGACCGAAAACTGTCGAATAGAAGGAGAATTGGGCTTCGAGATCATTCACCAAGATCTTCGTGAACGAAAACGACTGCTGCGGTGCGGGGGAACGCTGGGCACCCGGAACCTCTTCCGGGCTTCCCAGTTCGAAATGTATATCGAAGACGCGTTCGGTGATTCGCCATCCTGCTGCCGTTCGGGTCAGCGTGTCTCGGTAGACCCCGCACATTCGTACGTCTTGTCGGGGTGTGGGCCTGCTCCCATGTGGAAGACCCTGGCCTTGCAGGTTGTGGATGCGGTATCTCCGTCGATGTCGACGATCATGTTGCCCAACAGATGTTGAGAAGGTCCACAGTGGTCGAGGAACGATCGAATCATCGCGACGGTGGCCACCCGCCCTTCGATCGCCCGCGCGTCGGGACTGCCGTATCGAATGACGACGTCGGGGGCGAACACTTCGTCGAGGCGGCGCCAATCTCGGTCGTCGAGTGCGTAAGCGTATCGATTCACTACATCGGCAATAGCGTCGGATTCAGCTTTCATCGGCCCACGATCCGGTCGGAAGGCATGAGAAGTGCATGGCGGCATCGTAGGGAGGCCGGCCCGGCGGTCTTCGTGTCTTCTCCCGGTGAGCGAAACGAAGAGACGTCGCTTCGGTTCGCCGCGCCGGCGGCACGGCTTTCCCGATGGATGGAATGACTCGACGATCTGCGGGCGCCGAGCTCCTAGCGTTGCGTGGTCGCGAGTGACCGAAATCGACATCTCGGAGGTGGCAAGTGTTTTCGGAGCGGGCGTTCTTCTCGTTCATCGAACTGACCGATCCCGACAGGCATCGGGAATACAACGAATGGCATCAGCTGGATCACCGGCCGGAGAATTTGCTGCTACCAGGGGTCGCGTGGGGCGATCGCTGGGCCCGCCGCCGAGACCGCGGCGCAGAGCTCGGGACTGCCGCGGGGGAGCTGGCCGGTACCGACTATATGGCCATGTATTGGTTCCGGCCGCCGTACGAGCAGAGTATCGCCGAATGGACCAAGCTGGGTGAAGACTCCTTCCAGTGGGGGCGGGGCCCGATTCTGCCGGGGATCCGGCGGTCCCTGCTGGCGTTCTTCACTCCGGTGAAAGGCTATGTGGCACCACGGGTTCTGGTGTCGGCCGACGCGCTGCCGTTCCGGCCGAACCGCGGGCTGCACGTCACCCTCACATATCTGGCCGACCCGCACGGTGTGCCCGCGCACGAGCAGTTTCGCTGGCAGGATCGGGTGCGGATCCCCGATCTGCTGGGGTGTCCCGGGGTGGCGGGCGCGTGGTCGTTCGCCCTGCATTCGGTGCAGACGCATCCGACACTGCCGCTCGGGGAGGCACGGCGAGAGTATTCCAGCGGTGCGTTGCGGATTCGCCTGTTGTATCTGGACGGCGATCCCGAGACGGTGTCGAGCGAACTTGCCGAGCATGAGCGGGAATGGGACGCGGCGGGCCGTGGTGCCCCCTGTCCTGAGGCCGAGGAGGTGCTGTTCGCCGCGCCGGTGCATTCGATCGTTCCTTGGCAGGACTGGTAGCGGCGATGCGGAGCGCCGAGTTGTCGTCCAGACAGTCCAGAGGATTGGCCGAGGCGATTCCGGTACGACTCCTCACGCACGCGTCCGGTGCGGCGGCAGGGCGTTTCCGAACCGCGGACAGATCCGGTCCGCGCTCCTCGCACGTGCTAGCGTATGATCGCGCGACCCGGTGAATACCCGTTCGCCGAACCGGTCCGGGAGGTGATGCGGATGCCGTCTGCGAAGCAGCGTGTGACCGCGACCGATGTTGCCCGTTCACTCGGACTGTCGCGCGCGACTGTCGGGTTCGTCCTCAACAACACTCCCGGGCAGACGATTCCGGAGAAAACCAGGCAGCGGGTGCTGGCCGAAGCCGAGCGGCTCGGATACCGGCCCAACCGAGCGGCGCAGACATTGCGCCGTGGCAGTAGTCGCCTGGTGCTGTTGGTGCTGCCCGACTGGCCGGTCGAAGACAGTATGGCGGAGTATGTCGACGAAATGGCTTGTGCGCTGGATCGAGCCGGCTATTCGCTGATCACCTACACCCGCCGGGCGGCGGATCGCTCCCGGCCGCTCTGGGAGTCGGTCACCCCCGACGTGGTGATCGGTCTGGCCGATTTCGATGCGGAAGAACAGGATTCGTTGCGGGCCAGCGGGGTCCGCCGAGTTGTCATCGGAACGGTAGGGCGCTCGGAGGCGGCTGTCGCGGGGGTGGGGTTGCAGGTGGAGCACCTCTATTCCCTGGGGCATCGGCGGCTGGCCTATGCCACCGGCCGTGAGGAGAGACTCGCAGATCTCGTCGCCGCGCGAGTGGCAGCCGCGCAGGGGGCAGCCGAGCGGTTGGGGCTCGAACCGCTCGACGTTCGTGAAGTCGGCACGGGAGAGGCCTCGGCCGTGACGAGTGTCCTGGCCTGGCGTGACAGCGGTGTCACCGGCGTCGTGGCCTACAACGACACCGTGGCGGCGATCGTTGTCGGTGCTGCGATGCGGGCTGGTATCGGTGTCCCGGCACCCTTGGCGGTGATCGGTCACGACGACACCCGACTGGCGGCTGTGTTCGTACCTTCGCTATCGAGTGTGCGGATGGACGCGGCAGGGGTGGCTCGATATACCGCCGACCTCGCATTGCACGCCGCGGGTGAACTCGCCGCGGCGCCGGAGCCGGCGTTGCCGACCATGACGATGATCCGTCGCGAGTCCAGTTAGTTACCGCTAATCGCGTTGTGCTGCAGTGTAATCGGCGCAAATCCACATAAAACGTCCCGAACCCGGAGCGTAGCCGGGGTGGACGCGGCCGGCCGCGGCGTCCGTTCGGCGCTTCCGGTCGTGAGTTGTCCGGTTGGTGCCGTGCCGCAAGCGCATTTCCCGTAGCCATTGTGCTCGTTGCTACCGACGCTGTAGCCCAGGGACACTAACACGAGATAGTTCAGGCATGCTTCGTGAAGATTGTGTTTTACGGGCACACTTCCCCGGCCGTATTCCGCTCGGCGGGAAATGCGATGCGCCGCGGGTACGGGCTCAGCCACTCTTACCGGATATGCGAACAGAAATTCCTGCAGTCGTTCCCGCGGCCGACGTCGAGGACTGGACCGGGCAAGCGGATGTGATCGTCGTCGGATTGGGCATCGCGGGGGGATGCGCGGCGGCGGAGGCCGCGGCACACGGCGCCAATGTACTGGTATTCGAGCGGGCTGCGGCCGGCGGTGGTACATCGTCGATGGCCGGCGGCCATTTCTATCTCGGCGGCGGCACCGCGGTGCAGACCGCCACCGGACACACCGACTCCGCGGTGGAAATGGAGAAATACCTCACGGCCGTTTCGCGGGAACCCGATGTGCGCAAGATCCACGATTACTGCGTCGACAGTGTGGCGCATTTCGAGTGGCTGGAAGGTCTGGGCTTTCGCTTCGAGCGGAGCTTCTATCCGGAGAAGGCCGTCATTCAGCCGGGGACCCAAGGCTTGATGTACACCGGCAACGAAAAGGTATGGCCCTTCTGCGAACTGGCTGTCCCCGCGCCGCGCGGCCACAAAGTGCCCGTGGCCGGTGACACGGGTGGAGCGGCGCTCGTGACCGGTCTACTGGTGCAGCGGCTCGAGCAACTCGGTGTCGAGATCCGGTACGAAACCGGAGCACAGCAGCTGATCTGCGATGAGAGTGGAGCCGTGGTCGGAGTGCGCTGGAAACGGTTCGCGGAATCCGGGGCCGTGAAGGCGCGTGCGGTGGTCCTCGCCGCCGGGGGTTTCGTCATGAATCCCGATCTGGTGCGGCAATACGTGCCGCAGCTCGCGGAGAAACCGTATCCGCTCGGCTCGTCGTTCGACGACGGCCTCGGTATCCGGATGGGTATGTCGGTTGGGGCTGCCACCGCGCATATGGACCAGTGTTTCGTGACGGCGCCGGTGTACCCGCCTGCCCGGCACCTCACCGGAATCATCGTCAACGCGCAGGGGGAGCGGTTCGTCGCCGAAGACTCCTATCACGCCCGCACCGCCGGATTCGTCTTGGAACAGCCGGATGCGAAGGCATTCCTCATCCTGGACGAATCGCACTTGGCGAAGCGGGATTTCGAACTGGTGCCGTTCATCGACGGGTGGGAGACGGTCGGCGAGATGGAGACCGCGCTCGGCATTCCGCCGGGCAATCTGCAGCGGACGCTGGATGCCTACAACGCGCACGCCGCCGAGCGCTCCGACCCGGAATTCGGCAAGCGACCCGAGTATCTGGAGGCGCAGGACCGCGGTCCCTGGGCGGCATTCAACCTGTCGCTCGGCGTGGCGTCCTATGCCGGATTCACCCTCGGCGGACTACGGACGACCGTCGACGGACAGGTCGAGCGCCCGGACGGGACCACCGTTGCGGGTCTGTACGCAGCCGGCGCCTGTGCCTCCACGCTGGCTCAAGACGGCAAGGGGTACGCCAGCGGTACACAGCTGGGTGCGGGGTCGTATTTCGGCCGCCGGGCCGGTCGGCATGCAGCGTTCTCGGCCGGCGGAGAAGCGGATTCGTCTCACTCGCGGAGCCCGATGACCAGTTGAGGCCGGCCTCCCCGACGGTGCCGGAGGGGATCGGGCCGTGCCGGGGAGTGCGCCGCTCACCGGGAAAGCGGGTTAAAGCCGTGCGAGCCCGGTGGACATGGCCTTGCTTCCGATACGCATGCTGCCCCAACGGAAAGATCCACATCTTCCCCAACTGCGGGCACTGGGTGATGATCGAGCAGCAGGAAGCGTGGGAAGCGGCGGTTCTAGCGTTCCTCCGCCGCTGACAGTGCCGCCGGCGTCGTGTCGGTGATGACCGGCGCCGACATCGCACAGAAACTGTGACACACACGGTCTTTGACGAGCTGCTCGGGGCACTCCGGATCGAACCACCGGTCCACATGTCCCCAGTGCACCGGATGATTCATATAGGGCCCGAGCAGCGTGTCGAGATCGGCGAACTCCTGCTCCCAGACATGGGTCCAGGCCGACGTTCCGGAAGCGTGAGCGACGCGACTGAGCTGCCACGCCCGGATTCCCGGCAGATGTACGGGCAT
This sequence comes from Nocardia sp. 852002-20019_SCH5090214, assembly GCF_001665865.1. Classification (NCBI taxonomy): domain Bacteria; kingdom Bacillati; phylum Actinomycetota; class Actinomycetes; order Mycobacteriales; family Nocardiaceae; genus Nocardia; species Nocardia sp. 852002-20019_SCH5090214. The sequence goes on from NZ_LZMK01000045.1 coordinate 71,982, forward strand.
CTGCAGCATCGCGTGTTCGAACCGCCCGAGTTCCGCGGGCGAAGCGGAATCGTCCACGCGTAACAGCAACGTCCGATAGACCGAGGCCGGGCTCGACGAGTTGCGGCGTCCCGCCCGGTCCTGCCCGGGCGATCCACCGCGATATTCGGCGGCATCGACGTGGTGAACGGAGCTGCCGGAGGTCGCCGCGTCGATCGGTGCCCGCCAGCGCGACCATTCCGATTCCGACTCGAATTGCAGGTGGACGAGAAGGTCCCCGCCGTTGCGTGCTCCGGGCAGTGTGGGCGCGACGAGGGTGTACCGAGCGGGAATCGCATCGGCCGCGGCGGTGATGGTGCGTAGTACCGCCGCCCTGTCCGCGGTGTCGTCCAGATGGAGTAGTCGGGTCACCTTATACATGGCACAGCCCTTCTACGGCCTCGGCCGCGGCGGCCATGGACCGGGACCGTTCGACGATCATGGGGGAGACCGACTGCCACCATTGGGCGTACACCGGATCGTGGCGTCCCTTCACTGCCGCGGCCCACCACTGCTGCGGGCCCTCGACGGTCCAGGTCGCGGTGACGACATTGCTCTCCGCATCGATCCAGGCCGGCGGGCTGACCAGGACGCGGTCCAAGGTCAGACCGCGTTCCCGCGCGCCGGGGGCGTATTCGCTCAAATACGCGTCGATGAAAGCGCGCGCGTGGCCGGGTTTGAGCACTATCCGGTCGATGATGTAGATGGTGCTGTCGCTCATGGTGTTCAACGTAAGTGGTGCGCCGCCGAGTGGGTGATCTCGTTCCCGTCAGCCGGGAGCGGCCGGGGGCAATGGGTCCGGAATGCCTTGTAAGCTCGGCGATTATGGGTGCTGACGTCGATTCTTTCCCCAACTTGCCCGCCACCAGCTGGGCAGTATTGGGGATGTTGTCATTCGGTGAGGAATTGACCGGCAACGAATTGAAGAAATGGGCCGACTGGAGTATCGGATTCTTCTATTGGAGTCCGTCGGTAAGCCAGATCTACGGCGAACTGAAGAAGCTCGAGGACCTGTCGCTGGTGCAGTCCCGACTGGTCGCGGACGAGGGCGTGCGCAACCGGCGGCTGTATCGCATCACCGAGGACGGGCTGCGCGCGCTGCGTAACTGGTCGCGCGATGCCGACGTGGACATGCCGGTGCTCAAACATGGTGTGATGCTTCGCCTTTGGATGGGTCATCTGCACGATCCGGAGCAGTTGAAGCGCATCGTCAGGACCCATATCGACAACCTTCGCGAGCGCGCGCGGCGAGCGGGACGGCACGCCGACCGGTCGGATCCGGAGCCGGGATGGTCGTTCACGCAGATGAGTTTGCGATGGTCGCAGCGCTATTTCGAAGCCGAGATCGAGCTGGCCGAGCAGCTGCTCGCGGATATCGATGCCGCGGCCGAGCATTATCGCTCCTCGGTCGTCACCGACGAATTCGGACTTCCGGTGCCGCGTCATCCCGGAAGTTGGCGTGCTGTGGGCGCTGACGATCCGGACGCGGAGACCGGAACCGACCAGTCAGCCTTCGGCGAGAACGGAGGGCGCGGTCGGTAGCGATCGCAAGATGTTCCTGCGCTGCAACGTCGGAGTCACGAACCGGCCGGCGTTGAGGCTGCGCACGATGGCGGCGGCCGTGAGCTGCACCGGCGTGGTCATGCGGCTGTCGAACGACATCTTGTTGAGCGGACCGCAGATGGACACTGCGGTCCTGGCCTCACCCACCTCCCCGATCGGAGCGGCGATACAGCCGAACCCGGTCGGTGCGCCGTTTCGTTCGACGGCATAACCCAGCTGCCGGACCACCTCGCCGCCCGGTTCGGCGTGGTTGTCGTATGCCAGCAAAGCCTTGCCCAATGCCGTGCGGGCGGCGGGCAGGCGGCCGCCGATGCGCGTCGGAACCTGCGCGGCCAGCCGGCCGCCGATCTTGTCCAGGTACACCACATCGGCGCCGTCGAGCACCGCGAGATGCACCACCATGCCGGTGGCGCGGTACAGGTGATGCAGGTGTTCGCGCGCCGCGGCGTGCACCCGATCTTGGTGGACGGCCAGCGAGCCGAGCTCGACGAGCCTGATCCCCAGGCTGTAGCTGCGGCCCTGGCGCTGCAACCAGCGCAGGCGGACGAGCCGATCGAGCATCCGGTGCGCCGACGAGCGAGGCAGTCCGGTCCGGGACACGATCTCGGTCAGACCGAGACTTTCGTGTCCGTCGAAGGCGTCGAGGACGAGAGTCAACCGGTCGAGGATATTGCTGGGGGTGTTCGCCTCGGCCGCGTGAATCTCCTGCGTAACGGTCATGCTGTGCTCCTCGTTGACCACGGCGACGATCTGACGTGCCTATTTCGATTAGAAAATAGTGGCACATCGACGCCGATCTGTGAAGCGGGTCACGGAGTTTGCTGCCGTCGTGGCAGGTGTGCCGAAATTTCTGCGAACCGTTGTCCCGGTGAACGGGAACCGCCGTCCGCGACCGGGTGTCCGATCCGCACATAATCGCCGCTGACATCGATATGTGATGCACATCATGCGAGGAGCCCGGTGTGCCGACGAACACTCGGCGTGGCTCCTCCTCGCAGAAGGAGATCTCGGATCATGAAACTTGGCGGACTTGCTCGCCACCGGCGAACACTTGCCGGATTCAGCGCATTGGCCCTGATAGGGGCTTTGGGCGCGAGTGCATGTAGCAGCGACGACACCTCGAACAACAGCGCGATCGCCGGTGCCTCGACCACATCGCTGCCGGACAACCCGGCCTCCGGTACACCGGTGAAGATCGGGTTCGTCTCCACCGAGGGCGGCGCGGTCGTCTCGATTCCGGAAATGCGTCAGGGGGCCGAGGCCGCGGTCCAGTATGTGAACAAGAACGCCGGTGGGTTGGCCGGGCATCCGATCGACCTGGTCGTGTGCAAGCAACAGGAGGAACCGACCTCGGCGACCAAGTGCGCCAACGAGTTGGTCGAACAGAAGGTGGCGGCCGTCCTGTCGCCGGGAACCTCGCAGGGTCCGGCCATCGTGCCGATCGTCGCGGGGGCGGGGATCCCCTACGTCACCCTCAACGGTGTGTCGCAGGTGGAGCTGGCCTCGCCGGAATCATCGTCGCCGTCGGCCGGGTTGCCCGGCACGATCACCGCGATGGCGCAAGCGGCCAAGAAACAGAACATGAAGACGTTCACCATCTTCGCCAGTGACGGCGGCGGTATCGGCGCCATGATCAACGCGATGGGCGCTCCGATCTTCCAGGGGGCCGGCGTCGACCTGAAGGTGGTGCCGATCGCCCTCGGCGTGCCGGACCCGACTCCGCTGGTCACCTCCGGACTGTCCGCCAAGCCGGACGGTGTCAGCGTCATCGCCGATGCCGGAACCTGCACCTCGGTGTACAAGGCGATCCAGACCGCCGATCCGAACGTGCAGAAGGTCTACATCCCGACGTGCCTCGATCCCTCGGTCACCAACATCATCGGGATGGACACGGTCAAGGGCAGCATCGGCATCACCGCCACCGACTACCTGTCCGATCGCCCGGATTCGGTGCTCTACCGCTCCGTGCTGCAGCAGTACGCGAAGGATCTGAACGTCACCGGCGCCGCGTCCTCCGGCTACCAGCTCGTCATGGCCCTCGTCGGGGCCACGAAGAATCTGCAGGGCCAGGCCGATGCGGCGGGCATCAAGCAGGCGTTGAAGACGGCCCAGAACGTCCAGATGCCGGCCGGCGGCGGGATCACGTTCACCTGCAACGGCACCGCCGTGCCGCAGATGCCGTCGATCTGCTCGCATCAGATGCTGATCGGCAAGATCAACGACAAAGGTGTCCCGGTGGACCTCGAAGTGACCGGATAGGTCAAGGGTAACAACGGGATTCGGCCAGAGAGATCGCCATGACAGACCATCTTTCCTACCTCGTGCTCGGCCTCGGAAACGGGGCTGTGTACGCGGCCATCGGACTCGCGCTCGTAATGACGTTCAAGAGTTCCGGTGTGGTGAACTTCGCGACCGGCACGGTCGCGCTGTACACCGCGTACACCTACGCCTTGCTCCGCAAGGGGGAGTTGCTGGTTCCGATACCGGGACTGCCCAAGTCCGTCCATCTCGGTGGGCCCCTGGGTGTCATCCCGGCCATGGCGATCTCTCTGGTCTTCGCCGCCGTCCTCGGCGTCCTCTGCTACGCGCTGGTGTTCCGGCCCATGCGGACCGCGTCGGTGGTCGCGAAGGCGGTGGCATCTATCGGGTTGATGATCGTGATCCAGGCGCTGATCGCGCAGCGGGTCGGCACCGGACTCGTTGCCGTCCAGCCGATTTTCGCCCTGGACACCTTCCGGATCGGGGACCGAACCGTGCCCACCGACCGGATCTGGCTCGCGGCCTCGATCATCGGCATCGCGATCGTCGCGACGGTCGTGTTCCGCTTCACCCGCTTCGGTGTCGCGACCGAGGCGGCCGCCGAATCGGAGAAGGGCGCCTACCTGACCGGATTGTCCCCGGACCGGATCGCGTTCAGCAACTGGGCGCTGTCCTCGGTGGTCGCGGGCCTCGGCGGCATCCTGATCGCGCCGCTGGTGGCGTTGAATCCTGTTGCCTATTCGATGTTCATCGTGCCGGCGCTGGCAGCCACCCTGGTGGGCAATTTCAGTTCGATCTGGCTGACCGTTGCCGCGGGCATCGTGATCGGTGCCCTGCAGGCCGAAGCCACCAATCTGCAGGGGCTCTACAGTTGGATGCCGAAATCCGGTACCGCCGAGGCGATCTCGCTGCTGTTGATCCTGGGATTCCTGGTCGTGAAGGGACGTCCGCTGCCCGATCGTGGCAGTGTGGTGCGCAAGGCACTCGGACGCGCCCCGCGACCCGATCACATAGCGATCCCCGCAATGCTGTCGCTGGTGGTCGCCGTGGTGGCGCTGACCGCGACGTCCGGCAGCTACCGGGCCGCCGTCGTCAGCAGCATCATCTTCGGCGTGCTCGCCCTGTCGCAGGTCGTGGTCACCGGATATGCCGGTCAGATCTCGCTGGCTCAGCTCACCCTCGCGGGTGTTTCGGCCTATGCGTTGAGCGTGCTGAACCAGCACCTGGGGATCCCGTTTCCGTTCGCGCCGATCCTGTCCGCCCTGTTCGCGACCCTCGTCGGCGTGGTGGTCGGCCTGCCGGCGCTCCGAGTGCGTGGCCTGCCGCTCACCGTGGTCACGCTGGCGCTCGCAGTCTTCGTCGAAGCGTTCTGGTTCCGCAATTCCGACCTCAACGGCGGTGTCGCCGGTGCGCCGATCGACAATCCCCGGCTGTTCGGCATCGACCTCGGAATCGGTGCGGGACATGCCTATCCGCGCATCGCGTTCGGTGTGTTGTGCCTGGCGGTACTGACGATGGCCGGACTCGGTGTCGCCTGGTTGCGCCGCAGCAGCCTCGGTACCGACATGCTCGCCGTGCGCGCCAACGAACGTTCGGCGGCGGCCGCGGGCATCGATGTGTCGCGCACCAAACTGATCACCTTCGCGATCGGCGCTTTCATCGCCGGGTTGTCGGGTGCTCTGCTCGGCTATCAACAGACTCTTGCCACGCCGGAGCCGTTCGCGGTGTTCGCCGGCATCGGGCTGTTCGCCATCATGTACGTCGCCGGCGTCACCTCGATCACGGGCGCGATCCTGGCCGGTCTCATGGCTCCGGGCGGTGTGGTCTACCTGCTGGTCGACCGCTTCCTGCACATCGGTGACTACTACGCCGTACTGAGTGGAATTCTGCTCATCATCACGGTGATGACCAATCCCGACGGCATCGCCAGTCGCCTGCCGCGGGTTCGATGGCCTGCGCCGCGCCGCGGCGATCGCACCTCGTCCGGCGGGGTGGAGGTGACCGATGCCGTGACGCCGCGCGACACCGACATTCCGCTGCTGTCGGTCGACGGCGTCAGTGTGTCCTACGGTGCGGTGGCCGCGGTATCGAATGTCACCTTCGAGGTGTTCCCGGGTGAGATCGTCGGCCTGATCGGGCCCAACGGCGCCGGCAAGACCACGCTGATCGATGCCGTCACCGGATTTGCCTCGGCGAGTGGTGCTATCACCCTGGACGGCACCGCCATCGCCGGTGCACCGCCTCATGCCCGCGCACGATCGGGACTGGGCCGCAGCTTCCAGGATGTGGAACTCTACGACGATCTCACCGTCGCGGAGAACGTCCGGGTCGGCGCCGCCCGATCACAGTCGAAACTTCCGGTTGCCCAGTTGGTTTCGCGCACACTGGCCGTCCTCGGACTCGGGGACATGGCCGATGCCGCGGCGGCCTCGCTGTCGCAGGGACAACGGCAACTGGTCTCGGTGGCCCGCGTGCTGGCCGCGGCCCCCGCGGTGGCGCTGCTCGATGAACCCGCCGCGGGACTGGACAACAACGAAAGCCGTTGGCTCGGTGAGAAGTTGCGTTCCGTGCGCGACAGCGGGACCGCGATTCTGCTGGTGGATCACGATATGGAGCTGGTACTCACCATCTGCGATCGGGTGATCGTGCTCGACCTGGGCACGGTGATCGCCAGTGGGCCACCGGAATCGATCCGGACGAATACCGAGGTGCTGCGCGCCTACCTCGGCGTCTCGTCCGACACCGTCGAAGTGGCTTCCGAAGCAGTGCCCGAATTGCAGTCCGGCGCTCTGACCACGCAGGAGGCATAGCCATGACAACAGTGCTGGAATGTCGCGACCTCAGTGCCGGCTACATCAAGCAGCGACCGTGCCTGCGCGGTGTGGACCTGGATCTGCACGCCGGGGAGATCACCTGCCTGCTGGGGCCGAACGGGGCGGGTAAGACCACGTTGCTCTCGACCTTGTCCGGACTGCTGCCTCGCGCCGGCGGTGAGATCCGGGTCGAGGGCGCCGACATCGTGAGCGGACGCCCACGAGCCGCGGTGCGTGCCGGAGTCGTGCTGGTGCCCGACGACCGGGCCTTGTTCCGGCAGTTGAGCACCCGGCAGAACCTGCGTCTCGCCGTGGCAGAGCGCGCCCGGCGCCGGACGGCGATCCCCGAAGTGCTGCAGTACTTCCCGGCCCTGGAGAAGCGGCTGTCGGTCGACGCCGGGCGACTGTCGGGCGGCGAGCAACAGATGCTGGCCATCGGCCGGGCGATCCTGCAGCGCCCCAAGGTCCTTCTCATCGACGAACTCAGTATGGGACTGGCCCCGGTCATCGTCCGCGAAATCCTGGATGTGCTGCGTGCACTCGCCGACGACGGCATGAGCGTGCTACTGGTCGAGCAGCATGTGCACCTGGCGCTGGGAATCGCCGACCGAGCCGCGATCCTGGTGCACGGCACGGTCGCGGATTCCGATACCGCCGAAGCGCTGCGTGCCGATCCACGCCGAATCGAGCGGGCGTATCTCGGTGAGGCAGTCGAGGAGTCGGCCGCGACGGCGGTCTCCTGATCCGGAGCTCGCCATGCGCGGCCGGCACCGGTGCGGACCGGGCACATCGGTGTCGCCGCAGTGGCCGGCCGAAACACCTGTCGCGATGCGGATCGGTCGACCCCGACTGTTCCGCTCCACGGGACGGCATCCGTGTTCGCCGGTAGGTTCGAGGGAGGATTTCGGTACTACCGTTGTCACCTGGTGTGCGCCGGTGGCGTTGTGTCGAGGAGGGCCGGGTATGCGCGGGATCAACCACGTCGTCCTGTACGTGTCGGATCTACAGCGCAGCCTGGACTTCTACGAGGGTGTACTCGGGTTCCGCCGGCTTCCCGGCGCATTTCCCGGCGCTGCCTTTCTGCGCCACGCGGACTCGGCCAACGATCACGATCTCGGTCTGTTCCAGGCCCGTGAGCGCGCGACGCCGGTATCCGGCGCTGTCGGCCTCTATCACGTGGCGTGGGAGGTGGACACCCTGGCCGAACTCGCGGCACTGCACGAACGTCTCGCCGCGGCAAGGGCTTTGACCGGCACCGGCGACCACGGCTCCACCAAGGCCCTCTACGGGCGCGATCCCGACGGGATCGAATTCGAGGTGTGCTGGCTGGTGCCCGACGAATGTGTCGAGCAGGCCCTGGTGCCGGGTACTCCGCCGACCGCTCCGCTCGATCTCGCCGCCGAGATCGAGCGTTACGGCGCGTCCACTCCGGGCGGTCCCCGCACCGATCCGACCGTGTGGGAGCGCATCGCGGCACGGTACGCGGACGGGTTCTGACAGACCTCTCCCGCTGAATGGGAGGGCGTCGGCTGACGCCGATCGCGGAAACCTATCGTCCTGTCATGCCACGTGCTTGTGACCCAGTTCACCGCCGTGAACCGGGTGCACCGGGCCTCTCGGGCCACCGCCTTCGCACCCTGCGGTAGTCGTGGCTCACGTGTGCTGTGTAGCCGGGAACGCCGCGGCTGCACCGACTTTCCGTCCCTATCACCGTTGCTGGAGGGCCTCACAATGACCAATCCCGTCGACACCGTCGCCGCCGCCGTCGCGGCGGCGCAAGCCCCGACCTACGAGGCCCGCAGGATCTCGACCGGATACTCCTGGCCGGAGTGCCCGCGCTGGCACGAGGGCACCTTCTGGTTCTCGGACATGTACACCGGAACGTTGAAGACCCTCGACGCGGACGGCAACGCCACCGTCGTCGTCGACGCGAACGCACGGGCGGCGAAGACCGACGTGCCGATCGTGCTGGGCGGATTCGGCTGGCTGCCCGACGGGCGGCTGATCGTGGTGTCCATGCACGAGAAGCTGGTGCTGATCCACGGCGGGGGCGGGCCCGAGGACCTGTCGGTGTACGCCGACATCTCCGAGCACTGCTCGGCCGCGGCCAACGACATGGTGGTCGACGCCGACGGGCGCGCCTACATCACCCAGCTCGGCTTCGATCTGTTCAAGGGCGAGGATCCCCTTCCGTCACCTCTGATCGTGGTGGAACCGGACGGCACCGTCGGCACTCCCGAGAAGGTCGGTCCGTTGTTGTGCGCCAACGGGATTGCCGTCAGCGCCGACGGGACCCGGGTCTACACCGCCGAGGTGATGGCCTTCAAGATCACCGTGATGGATCGCGCCGCCGACGGCACCCTGTCGAATCCGCGAGAGTTCGCCACCTGCCCGTTCATGCCGGACGGGATCGGCCTCGATGCCGAGGGCGGGGTCTGGGCGGCCATGCCCGGCGGCGGATATGTCGCGCGTTTCACCGAAGAAGGCATCACCGACGCCGTCTCGCTGCCGCTGGAGAACGGCATCGCCTCGGCCTGCCTGCTCGGCGGTCCCGATCGCAGCACCCTGTACCTGACCGCCGGCTACGAGGTCTTCGACTTCGAGAAGTCCGCTCGGGAAGCGCTGGGTGGCATCTGGGTGGCGGACGTGCCGCAGCACGGCGGCGACACCCGTCCCTGATCCCGTCCGAAGCCCACCGAATTCACAGAGCTCGAGGAAAAGATAATGGCAACACTGGATTTCAGCGACCGCATCGTCGTCGTGACCGGCGCGGGCCGGGGCATCGGGCGCGCCCATGCGCTGCTGCTCGCCTCGCGCGGCGCCTCGGTCGTGGTCGGCGACCTCGGTGCGAGCATCGACGGTTCCGGCGTGGACGGTGACGATCCGGCCGCGCAGGTCGTCGACGAGATCACCGCCGCCGGCGGCACAGCGGTGGCGTGCGCTGCGGACGTGTCCACCGAGGACGGCGCCCGCGCCCTCGTCGACGCGGCGGTCTCCTCTTTCGGCGGTCTCACCGGCGTGGTGAACAATGCCGGCATCGTCCGCACCGCGCCGTTCGACGAGGTGCCCGACGAGGAATATCAACGCCACCTCGACGTCCACTACTTCGGCACGCTGCGTGTATGCCGGGCGGCGTGGCCGCATCTGCTGCGGGCCGAATCGCCGCGGATCGTCAACACCATTTCGCAAGCGATGCTGGGCAATCCGGGGATGTCGCACTACGGCGGCTCCAAGGGCGCGGTGTTCGGCCTGACCCGCAACCTCGCCCTCGAAGGGCTGGACAAGGGCATCAAAGTGAACGCCGTCGCTCCCGGGGCGGGTACCCGCATGGCCGAAGCCGCCGCCGACACCTTGTCGCCGGAAATCATGGAGTACATGCGCACCTCGCTGCTGCCCGAGCACATCGCACCGGTGGTGGCCTACCTTCTGCACCCCAGCTGCGATGTCACCGGTGAGGTGTTCAACGTGGCCGGCGGCATCGTGAACCGGCTGGCACTGGTCAACACCGTCGGCATCCATGACCCAGGCCTGACAGTCGAGAGCGTTGCGGAGCGGTTCGACCAGGTCATGGCGATCACCCCCGATGCCTTGCCGCAGGTCGTCGCGCCGGCGCAGATGCCGGTGTCCTGACCACCTTCGACAGCCCCGACTGGAGTTTGCTCATGAGTACGACAGAAACGGTCACCCCGACCGAATACCCCTTCGAGCCGGTGCCGCCGAAGGACGCCGTCGATCGTTACCGGGCTATCGCCGCGGAGCGGCCGATGACGAAGATGACGATGCCGTTCGGCGGCGACGTGTGGGTCATCCACCGCAACGCCGCCGCCCGCGAGATGCTCAGTGACGGCCGGTTCGTACGTGAACCGTTCCGCACCGGCGAACGGGTGGTGCCCTACTTCGTGGAATTCCCCGACTTCCTCAGGACGACACTGCAATTCGAGGACCCGCCGCATCACACCAAACTGCGCAAACTCGTCCAGCGCTCGATCTCGCCCAAGCGAGTGAAGGCGATGCGGGATTCGGCCGTCGAGTTCGCCAACCATCTCATCGACGAGATGGTCGCCAAGGGCGCGCCCACCAACCTGGTGCACGACTATGCCGTCGCCCTGCCGATCCAGATGCTGGCCAACCTGCTCGGGGTACCGCCGGAGGACCGTCCGAAATTCCAGAAATGGAGTTCGGCGACCCTCGCGGTGGCGAATATGCCCGAGGAAGAAGTCGTCGCCAACATGACCGAACTGGTCGTGTACATGATGGCGCTGATCGAGGAACGGCGGAAGAGCCCGCGCGAGGATCTGCTCAGCGATCTGGCCAATGCCCGCGACAAGGACGACAGCCTCACCGACGGCGAGATTCTGCCGATCGCGCTGGTGCTCATCATCGGCGGATTCGACAACACCGCGAATTTCATCTGCGCCGGTGTGCTGTCGCTGCTGCGCAACCCCGACCAGCTCGAGTTGTTCCTGCAGGATCCGGACGGCATGGCGCCGACCGCCGTCGAGGAGATTCTGCGCCACGGTCGAATGGCGTTGGGAGACAAGGTCGCCGGTGGTGGCGGTCTCGTGCCGTTCGTCGCCACCGAGGATGTGGAAATCGACGGTCAGCTGGTCGCTCGCGGTGAGGCCGTGATGGTCGACCCGGCGGCGGTGGCTCACGACGGTGTGGCCCTCGAACACGACGACGTCTTCGATATCCGGCGCAGCAACAACCCGCATCTGACGCTGAGCTACGGGCTGCACCACTGCCTGGGCGCGCCCCTGGCCCGGATGGAGATGCAGGTCGGGCTGGCCGAGCTGTTCAAGCGGCTGCCCGGGTTGACACCTCACGGTGAGGCGGTCGTCGACAACGACAACCTCACCCAGCCGATCGTCGATCTGCCGGTCACCTGGTAGGAGCGTGCCGATGCCCAAAGTGTTCTACACCCAGCCCGACGGCCAGGTGCGTGTCGTCGACGGCGCCGTCGGTGATTCGGTGATGTCGACTGCGGTCCGCAACGGCGTGAACGGCATCGTCGGCCAATGCGGCGGAACCTTGTCGTGCGCGACCTGCCACGTGTATCTCGAGCCGGGCGAATGGGGGTACTTCGCCGATCCGTCCGAGGACGAGGACGAGATGCTGGACTGCACGGCCTCCGATCGCGAGGACAACTCGCGGCTGTCATGCCAGCTCACGTTGTCCGACGGTGTCGATCTGCACGTGATCATTCCCGACGAGCAGGTCTGACGATGACCGAATCGCAGGACGGGACCGATGTGCAGGCGCCGCCCCACAGTGTGGTGGTGGTCGGCGCCGCACACGCCGGGGTGCAGCTCGCCGATCGCCTTCGCGCCGGGGGCTACACCGGTGAGCTCACGCTGATCTCGGATGAGCCGCATCTGCCGTATCAGCGCCCGCCGCTGTCGAAGGCGTGGCTGAAGGGTGAGGCCACCGGTGACTCGGTGCTGTTGCGCGAACCGGACTATTACCGCGACCAGAAGATCGAACTGATCGTCGGTGCCCGGGTCACGCACCTGAGCCGCACCCCGGCCGGCGTCGAGGTGCGGCTCACGCACGACGGTGAGAATTCGATCCGGGAATTCGACCGGCTGGTGCTGGCCACCGGCGCGCGTCCGCGGCGTTTGCCGCTGCCCGGCGCGGATCATCCCGATGTGCTGGTGCTGCGCGACCTCGACGATGCCCGCCTGCTCGCCGCGCGGGTGCCGGCCGGGCCCGTCGTGGTCGTCGGCGGCGGCTTCGTCGGTCTCGAGGTCGCCGCCACGGCGCGGGCACTGGGAGCCGACGTGACCGTGATCGAGGCAGGGGAGCGGCTGCTCGCGCGGGCGGTGGGTGCCGACACCGCCGAGGCACTGCTCGCCGCTCACCGAATGATGGCGACCGACGTGGTACTGGGAGCGCTGCCGGTGTCGATCGAGCACCGCGACAACAGGATTCACGCGGTACGGCTCGCCGACGGCCGCGAAATCCCGGCGGCGACGGTCGTCGTGGGGATCGGGGCCGAGGCCCGGACCGAGCTGGCCGAGCAACTCGGACTCGACTGCGACGGCGGCATCCTCGTGGACCGGCACTGCCTGGCCTCGGACGGCTGGACTCTCGCCATCGGCGACTGCGCCACCCATGTATCCGAGTCCGGCGCTCGCTACCGGCTCGAATCGGTGGACAATGCGGTCGAGCAGGCCAATGCGGCTGCTGCGGTGCTGCTGGGCCAACCGTGCCCGCAGCGGCCCACCCCATGGTTCTGGTCGGATCAGGGCGATCAGAAGTTGCAGATCGCCGGCCTCATCGGTGGGCACACGTCGATGCTCGTTCGTACCGATCCGCAGCGTCCGCATCGGCGGGTAGCGCTGTACTTCACCGACGATGCGCTGACCGCCGCCGAATGCCTCAACTCCCCAGCGGATTTCGTTGCCTTGCGATCGGCGCTGAGCCGCGGGCATCGGCCGGGGCCGAATGATCTGGCGGACACAGCGGTTCCGCTCAAGAAGCTCCTGGCTCCGGCGCGGAGCTAGGTCTGTGTCGTCGCGATTGTACGGAAATCTGTTATGGCAAAGCTGATCTCGAGCCGCCCTCGGGTGGCGTCGCGGTTGCGTCACATCCGCATCGAAGCCGGTGCGTTGACGCTCGACTACAAGGCGAGCGCTGAACAGGCACGCGACGTGGCGTGCGCGCTGACGCAGCTGTCGTCGGATCTCATGGTCACCGTCGACGACGAGGTGTGCCGCGATCTGCCGCCCTTGCCGTGCGCTGGATTGTGGTCCTGAGCGTCGCTGCAGACCTGCCGGGAAGCCCGTTGCGGGCCTGTAGCTCGGCGCCGGACTCGTCGAATCATCCCATCGCCGAGTGGTCCTCGGCGATGGGAGATCTTTCGAACGTGGTCACACGGGAAGACCGAGTGGCTTCTCGTCGCTGACATCGCTCCGGTCGTCGGTGCTCACCAGCGGGCAACGCGTACCGGTGAAGATGCTGGCCGCGCACAGGTTGCAGTGGATGCACAGCGACTTCTTCGACGACTCCGCTCGGATGCGATTGATCAGATCCGGCTCACGCAGCAGTGCCCGCGCCATCGCCACGAACTCGAACCCGTCGCTCATCGCGGTGTTCATGTCGGCGAGGTCGGTGATTCCGCCGAGCAGCACCAGCGGCATGTCCAGTTCGTTGCGGAACTGGCGTGCGTAGTCACGGAAGTAGAGGGGTTCGTACGGGTAGTGCTCGAACACGAAGCGGCCGAACATCTTCATGCCCAGTTTCACCAGACCGCTTTGGGTCTCGGCCATTTCGCGGATCGGTACATCGCCGCGGAACAGATACATCGGGTTGAGTAGCGAGGACCCGCCGGTCAGCTCCAACGCGTCGACATGGCCGTCGCCCTCCACCATCTGCGCGAAGACCAGGGATTCGTCGAGCCACAGACCGCCGGGAACGCCGTCGGACATGTTCATTTTCGCCAGCACCGCGATCCGTCCGTCCGCTGCCTCGCGTACCGCCTGCAGAATTCGGCGGGCGAACTCCGCGCGACGGGGGAGCGGGCCGCCCCAGGAGTCCTTGCGGCGGTTGATCTTCGGGCTGAGGAACGAGCTGGCGAGATAGTTGTGACCGAGGTGAACCTCCACCGCGTCGAATCCCACCTCGATCGCGTACCGCGTCGCGCGGGCGTGATCGTCGATGATCCGCCGGATATCTGCTTCGGTTGCGGCGCGATCCAGGCTCATCGACAACGGATTCGGTCGCGTCGACGGGGCCAGCGAGGGCAGACCGGTGGAACGTGAGTTGGCGACCGGACCCGCGTGACCGATCTGCGCGGATATCGCGGCGCCGGTGGCATGCACCGCCTCGGTGAGTCGTCGCAATCCGGGAAGTGCCTCGGGGCGCCAGTAGATCTGATCGTGTTCGGTGCGGCCCTCGGGTGAGACCGCCAGGTAGGCGACGGTGGTCATGCCGGCCCCGCCCGCGCCCACCGCCACGTGGAAATCGATCAACGCGTCGGTGACCAGGGCGTCGGTGGTGACCCCCTCGAAGGTGGCGGACTTGATCACGCGGTTGCGCAACCGGATCGGGCCGAGGGTGGCAGGCGCCAGCGGATCCGGATGTGCGGGCGCGGGCATCGGGGTGACGGACATGGTGGAACTCCTTGTCAGGACTGGTTGGTGGCGGGAGTGCTGCGGTCGCCCCGGACATCCACGGGAGCGTGGATATCCATCCAGCGCAACATCTCGTCGACCACATCCGCGCAGTCGCCCTCTGCGCCGGCATCGGCCCATTCGACCAGTGCGGCGAAGGATGCGGCCTGGTAGGCGGTAGCGAGCGCGCGGCAGATCGCCAGTGGTGCATCCGGGAGGACACCGGATATGTATGTCGCCAGAGTGTCGATCCACGGCCGGTAGGCCAGCGGCGCGATGGCGGCCAACTCCGGTTCGGCGGAGATCAGGCGCAACCACCGCGGCGCGATCCGGCTGATCCCCGGGTCGTGCGAGACCGATTCGACGACGGCCGCGCGAATGACAGCCGACGGGTCGGCGTTGTCCGTCGCGTTGTCGAGGGCATCGCGAAGCCTGCTCGTGGCGGGCTCGACACCGAGGTAGGCGATATCCGAACGAGACGAGAAGTGACGCAGCAGGGTTCGGGCGCTGATGCCGGTCGCATCGGCCAGATCGCTCCAGCTGGTCGTCGAGTATCCACGTTCGGACCACAGGTGAAGCGCGCATTCGGCGACGGCCCGAGTGTCCAGCACGGACGGACGCCCGCGCCCGCGCCGAGCTGCGGTGTTCGGGGGCATGGCCACAGTTCACCATTTTTGTCGTAGTGTGTCAATATTGCGCGGAGTCGCAGAAGTGGCAGTAGGCAGAGCGGAAAGCAGGCAAGCGATGGGTGTCTATGTCGTGACCGGATCGGCATCGGGAATGGGACGAGCGGTGGCGGACAAACTTCGTCGAGATGGCCACACCGTGGTCGGGGTCGACCTGCGCGACGCCGACGTGGTCGCTGATCTGTCCACCGCCGAGGGCCGGCGCGCGGCTGTCGATGGCGTTCTCGCCGCAGCGGACGGACACCTCGACGGTGCTGTCCTGGCAGCCGGGGTCGGCCCTGCTCCCGGTGCGGAACGCCCGCGCCTGATCTACGAGGTGAACTATCGCGGCGTGATCGAGTTGCTGCAGGGCTGGCGGCCGCTGTTGGCTGCGGCGACCGATGCCAAGGTAGTGGTCTTCGGCAGCAACGCGACCACGACCACGCCCGCGGTCCCCGGCCGCGCGATCCGCGCACTGCTGGCGGGGGATACCGACAAGGCCCTGCGCGCGGTGCGGATATTCGGCCGGAACGCGCCCTCGTTCGCCTACGCGGCGTCGAAGATCGCGGTGAGCCGCTGGGCCCGGCGCCAGGCCGTCACCGCCGCCTGGGCGGGCGAAGGGATCCGGCTCAATGTGCTGGCGCCGGGCGCCATCTTGACGCCGCTGCTGGAAAAACAACTCGCCACTCCACGGGAAGCCGCGGCCATCCGCCGGTTCCCGGTGCCGATCGGCGGTTTCGGCGACGCGGGCGACCTGGCGGATTGGGTGCTGTTCATGCTGTCCGATGCAGCGCGGTTCCTCTGCGGCAGCGTGGTTTTCGTCGATGGTGGCAGTGACGCGTATTTCCGGGCCGACGATTGGCCGCGTGCCGTGCCAGTACGGAAGATCGCCGGCTACCTCCGGCGTTTCCGCGGGTTCGACGCCCGCTGACGGAGTGGGAAGGGTGCGTCGGCGCATCTGCCGGTCACCGACTGGCCCGGTTCTAGTGCCTCGTCCGAGAAAGCCCTCGGGCTGCTCGTCTTCATCGGAGTGTCGTGGAGGTCGCAGGCGGTATCGGACTGATGGTGCCACGGCTGAGTGCCCTGGCTGCCGCGGGTCTCTCGGTACTCACCGTGCTCGCCGCCGGGACGCAGGCGTTCATCGCCGACAAGCCCTCGATGGGGATCTTCCCACTGGTGCTTGCCGCGATGCATCGACGAGCACCTGTGCCTTCCAACAGAACATTGTGGCAGGCGAGATCCCGATCTCGGCAATCCACTCGGACTGGCTTTGCATGTCGCGGATCCTCGCGAGGACCCGCGCCGCCGGGGCATGCACGACCTTGGTGGCGCTGTCAGCGGGCATGGTCGCCGTCCCCGTAGTAGCCGAGCCGGAGCAGGGTGGTGATCTCGCTGATCAGCGGCATCCGCGGATTGGTGCGGTTGCTCAGGTCCTGGAAGGCGGTCATCGCCAGTTCCGGGAGCGCCGCGAGGAATTCGTCCTCTGGGACGCCGATTTGGCGGAGTGTGCGCGGCACCGCCAGCCGCTCGAGTAGGTCTCGCACCCCCTGGAACAGTCGGCGGCGGCTCTCCTCGGGTTCATGTCCGCCGAAGACGACCCGGCCGAGCTGGGCGTACTTCTCGGGCGCGACGTAGGCCGAGTAGCCGGGGGCGGGCATGAACTTGGTCGGCAGGCCGGCGTTGTAGCGCAGCGTGTGCGGCAGGAAGACGCCGTTCACGCGGCCGTGGGCGATGCCGAACCGTGCGCCGACGGCGTGCGCCAGAGCGTGGTTGGTGCCGACGAAGGCGTTCGAGAAGGCGAGTCCGGCCAAGGTGGCGGCGTTGGACATATCGGTTCGTGCGGCCAGATCGTGCGGGTCGTCGTAGGCGCGGGGAAGCGCCTCGAAGATCAGCCGTGCGGCCTGCACACAAAAGGCATCAGTATAGGGCGAGGCGAAGATCGAGGCCAGCGCTTCGAGCGCGTGGGTGAGCGCGTCGATGCCGGTGTCGACGGTCAGGGTGCGCGGCATCGAGATGGAGAGCAGCGGGTCCACTATCGCCATGTCGGGCACCAGGGAGTAGTCGACCAGGGTCTCCTTGTGATCGCCCACGGTCAGTACCGCCGCGGGCGAGACTTCCGAACCGGTGCCCGCGGTGGTCGGCACCGCCACCAGCCGCACCATGTGCGGGCTCTGGGGATAGTCGGCCATGCGCTTGCGGGGATCGAGGAACGGCAGCGTGAGGTCCGCGAGATTCGTCTCGGGGTGCTCGTAGAACAGGCGGATCGCCTTCGCGGCGTCGATCACCGATCCACCGCCCGCGGCGATGAGCACATCGGGCCCGAACGCCTCGAGCATCGCGACGCCGCGGCGGATGGCGGCCTCGCCCGGCTCCGGCTCGACCTCGCTGAATATCTTGACGTGCTGAGCGCGCAGCTTGCCGCGTAACTCCTCGACCACGCCGCGCTGTTCGCTCAGCGCGTCAGTGACGATCACGACGCTGTCGCACTCGACGTCGCGCAGGTTCTCCAGCGCGCCCGCGTTGAAGAACGTGTTGGACGGAACCCGGAACCACTGCGGTGGGCTGCGCCGGTAGGACACCGTCTTGATGTTCAACAGCTGTTCGTAGTTGACGTTCTCGGTGGTGCCCGAGCCGCCCCAGGTGCCACAGCCGAGGGAGAACGTCGGGGTGAGGTTGTTGTAGATCCCGCCGAGCGCTCCCACCGCCGTAGGCGCGTTGACCAGGATGCGCCCGGTGCGCACGGCCAGGCTGTAGGCGTCGACGACCGCCTGGTCGTGCGCATAGATGGCCGAGGTGTGTCCCAGGCCACCGTGTTCGGTGACCAGGACGGCGGCGTCGATGCCGTGCTGGACGTCGCGGGCGCGCACCAGCCCGAGCACGGGCATCAGCTTCTCGCGCACCAGCGGATGCTCGGCGAGCCGGTCGAGATCTGCGGGCAGCGGAGCGAGCAGCACCTTGATCGACGGGTCCACGGTGAATCCCGCGCGGGCGGCCAGGTCGGGCGCCGCACGGCCTACGGCCTCGAGATTGGCCTTCTCGCCGCACCCGAAGGCAAAATCGGCGAGCGACTCGGCCTGCTCGGCGGTGATCAGGTATGCGCCCATCCGTTCGAATTCGGCGACGGTCTCGTCGTAGATCGCGTCGTCGATGATGCAGGTCTGCTCGGCCGGGCAGATCACCGACGCGTCGAAGGTCTTGGAGATGAGGATGTCGACGACGGCGGCCTTGATGTCGGCCGTTCGATGCAGGTAGATGGGCGCGTTGCCGGGCCCGACGCTGAGCGTGGGCTTTCCGGCCGCGTTGGCCAGAGCGACGATCTTCTGGCCGCCGGTCACCCAGATGAAGTCGACCCCGGGGTGTCCGAACAGATAATGGGTCACCTCATGGGCGGCGTCGGGGACGACCTGCAACGCGCCCGCGGGCATGCCCGCCGCCTCGGCTGCAGCGCGCAGGATCTCGACGGTGCGCTCGCATGATTGGACGGCGAACGGCGAGGGCCGGAATAGCACCGCGTTGCGCGTCTTCGCCGCCACGATCGCCTTGTACAGCACGGTGGAGGTCGGATTGGTAACCGGGGTGATGGCCAGTACCACGCCGATCGGTTCTGCGACCCGCGTGATGCTGCGCTCGACGTCCTCGTCGATGACTCCCACGGACTTCTTGTCACGCAGGTAGTCGTAGAGGAACTCGGTGGCGATGTAGTTCTTCACGACCTTGTCCTCGAAGACGCCGAAGCCGGTTTCCTCGATAGCGACCCGCGCCAGTTCGGCGGCCGACCGGATCCCGGCGCGCACCATCGCCGCCACGATCGCGTCGACCTGCTGCTGGTCGAGTTTGCGGAATGCCTTCGCCGCGACGGACGCCGCGTCGACCATCGCGTCCACCTCGTGGTACCGGGAGATGCCGGTGTCGCCCGGCGCGATGGCGTCGGCGGTGGCGGTCTCACCGCTGCGATGCACGGCTTGGGAGGCTGGGCTGCTCCGGGTATCGGTCATGAGATCTCCTCGCGTGGAGATGCCGGTGTCCTCGGTATCCGAGGCGCATGTTCGCGACGGTACTCCCGCTCGGCGGCGTTGACTGCGGTCTTTGTGCCCTGCTATCGGCAATGCCGCGCCGCGACGGCACTCACCCGGCTGCCGCTGGGCCGAGGCCATCACCACGATCGCTCGTCGCATCCCGGCCGGTCGTTTGCTCGTCTTCGTGATCTTCTGCAACCGCCGCGGACGATCGGAGCCCCCGAGAGTCTGAGATGCCCTCATCTTGGCGAGCGGCCGCCCCGCGTCGGCGATATTGCGGACGCAGGGCACCACTTCGTCACGGGCGGCTGCCCGTAACCGTTGCCGGTCCACAGGACCATCTCGACGAGACCGAGCCAATTGCCGTCCGCGAGGCGGGCCCGCGCATGCTGCGTGAACGCGGTGCGGCTATCGCCCCGGCGGAACCTTAGCCACGGCGGCAATGTCGAATAGCGTGTGACTACACATCAACCTCCCCCCGACGTCGCCGAGCGTTGGACGCAGGCGCATGCGGATCATGTTGGCGCGTATGTACGGCCGTCCGCAATCGTGGTGATGGCTTCGGCGCAGCGGCAACCGGTTCCGATGATCGCGAAGCTCATGCGAGGGCCGACATCAGCCCGCTGTCGGATTCGGCTGCGTCCGGCCGACAGTTGGCCCACTGGGCAAGCGGTCTTCTGAGCGGAATTCGTTGTCGAGGATCAGCGTTCGTCGCGGAACCGCGCCGCGACCAGCGCCCCTACCTCGGCGATCGCCGCACGCCCTCGCGCGACCGATGGCGCCTGCATGGCGAATCCGTGGCCCACTCCCGGGTAACGCAGCTGCACAGTCGGCACGCCTGCCTCCCGGAGCCGGTCGCCGTAGTCTTCGACGCCGTCTCGAATCGGGTCCGCGTAGCCTACGGCGATGATCGCGGGTGGCAGATCGGCGAGCGAATTCGCTAGTGCCGGAACGCCATAGGCGTCGTCGGTCGAGGGATCGGGGCCGAGGTAGAGACTTTTCATCCAGTCGATGTCCTCGGCGGTGAGGAAGGGGGACGAGCCGAACTCGCGCATCGAGGGGCGGTCGGTGCGGCGCTCGACGCCGGGGTAGAACAGCACCTGCTGCGCGATCGCGGGGCCGTTGTCGTCGCGGCTGCGCAATGTCGTGGCGGCGGCGAGTCCGCCGCCGGCGCTGTCTCCGCCGACGCCGATCCTGGTCGCGTCGACGCCCCAGTTCGATGCGGTGTCGACGGCCCAGCACAGCGCCGCGTAAGCCTCGTCGTTGGCGACGGGGTAGCGGTACTCCGGGGCGAGGCGGTAGTCGACGTTGAACAACACCGCTCCGGTCGCGTCGGCGATATCGCGGGCGAGGCGGTCGAAGGACCGCAACGTGCCCATGATCATGCCGCCGCCGTGGAACCACACCAGGGCGGGCGCATCGGATTCCGGTGCGGTCAGCGGATGGTAGACCCGCACCGGGACGGCGCCGTGCGGGCCGTCGAAGGTGGTGTCGCGAACGGTGCGCATGTCGGGGCCGGGGGGACGCACGATGGATTCGAGGGACCGGCGTGCGGCTTCGACTCCGGCGGCGTGCATGGGGCCGGTCTTGTTCGCGCGGACTCGCTCGAGAATCACTTCGACGTCGGGATCCCAGGCGAACTGGTAGGGCTTGTACCCGCTTGATGCGGTCACGGTTCACTCCTCGAGAGGTACGGGAGGCGCGTCGGTTCGCGTGGCGCGCAGCATCATCCCGGTGCTGGTCTCTCCGCCGCGGCGGTGCTCGTTCATCAGCTCGACGAGCCGTTCGTTGTCGTGGCGGGTCAACGCTTCGATCATCTGGTCGTGTTCGGCCACCACGCGGGCGCGCGCGGCCGGGTCGTACAGGTAGGCGGCGTGGTAGGGCATCGCGAGAGTCCACAGCCGGCGGATCTCTGCGACGATGAGATTCAGTGGGGATCGCTCGAAGATCACGAAGTGGAAGGCGTGATTGTGCATCCGCATCGCGAGTACATCACCCCGTTCGGCTGCTTCGACCACCTGTTGTGCGGTGTGGGTGGCTTCCGCGAGGGCGTCGGCGGGAAACGCGGGCAGCGACAGCAGCACCTCACGTTCCAAGGCCGCGCGCATCAGATAGATCTGGTCGAAATCCGACTGTTGCAGCCGCGCGACCGTGTAGCCCACATTGGGTTCGTGTGCCACCAGGCCCTCGGCGGTCAGATGGCGCAGTGCTTCGCGGATCGGCAACCGGCTGACACCGAGGCGTTCGGCCATCAGGACTTGGCGGATCGGCTGGCCGGGAAGCAACTCCCCGGTCACGATCAGGCGTTCCAGTTCCGCGACCACCCGCCCGGCGGCGCGGCCGACGTCGCGGCTCGTCGGTGCGGGACTTTCAGTCGGTCTGCTCACGGGTCCCCGAAGATACCAGCCGAGCGCCAGGCGCCGATTCGATCGGCGGGGTAACCCATCGCGGTCAGCACCGATGCCGTGTCGGCGCCACGGGCGACCGCAGGGCGGGGGCGGCGGTGCGGCGATCGGCTGAGCGAGATCGGTACACCGACGCCTCGGTAGTCCGGCGCTTCGATGAACAGCTCGCGGTGCCTGGCCTGCGCCGACTGCAGAGCCTCGTCGACGGTGTTCACCGAGCTCGCCGCGACACCTGCCTCCTCCAGACGGGCGGCGAGTTCGGCTCGGGGCCAGGCCGCGATCAGTTCGCCGAGCAGTGCTACGAGTTCCTCCCGATGTGCGTGCCGCTGCGCGTTGGATGCGAAGCGTGGTTCGTCGGCGAGCTCCGGCACACCGAGCGTCTTTGTCAGCGAACGGAATTGGCGGTCGTTGGCGGCGCTGACGAAGAAGTCGCCGTCGGCGGCCCGGAACACCTGATAGGGGACCACGGTCGGATGGAAATCGCCGGTTCGCTGGGGGACGCTTCCGCTGGCGATCCAGTTGGCCGCGTGCGGATGCAGGAGGGAGATGACCGCGTCCAGCAACGCCATATCGACCAGTTGCCCGTGCCCGCTGCGGTCGCGCTCGAGCAGCGACAGCAGGATGCCGTTCACGGCGAGATTGGCGGTGACGATATCGACGATCGGCACGCCGACACGCAGGGGGTTGCCGTCGGGATAGCCGTTGATACTCATCAGGCCGCCGAAGGATTGCAGGACCGCGTCGTAGCCGGGAAGCCCGCCCATCGGGCCGTCGACGCCGAATCCGGTGATGCGGCAGTAGATCAGTCGCGGATACAGCCGACTGAGCACGGTGTCGAAATCGAATCCCCAGCGAGCCATCGTGCCGGCCTTGAAGTTCTCGATGATCACGTCGGCGCCGGCGATGAGGTGACCGAGAATCTCGCGTCCTTCGGTGGTGCGCAGATCCAGGCAGATGTTGTCTTTGCTGTGGTTGAGGCTGCCGTAGTAGGCACTCGTACCGGAATCCACGAACGGTGGCCCCCAGCCGCGGGTTTCGTCGCCCGCCGGCGCCTCCACCTTGATGACCTCGGCGCCCTGGTCGGCCAGCATCTGCGCCGTATACGGGCCGGCCAGGACGCGGCTCAGGTCCAGGACGCGCAGTCCGGTGAGCACGCCGTTGCCGGTGGCGGTGTCGGCGCCGCGCCATGCCGCCCGGCCGTCGATGCGCAACTCGTCACCGGCCTCGGCCGGTGCGGGTGGGGTGATGCTCATCGGGAATTCCCTTCTGCGACAGTGGGTTCGCCGGCCGACTCGGCGCCGACGACGGCATCCCACAGGTCCGTGCCCTCGTCGAGGATCTGCCCGGCGAGGACGTCGGCCCAGTAATCTTCGGACCCGTAACGGTCCCGCCAGGCCCACAGCGCCGTGGTGAATCGTCCCAGGCTGTGTTCGGTGGTGAATCCGATCGCCCCGTGGATCTGGTGCCCCGCGGCTGCGACTTCGCGAGCCGATGCCGAGGTCACCGCCTTCGCGGCGGCAATCGAGGCCCGGCGGAGTCGAGGGGCCGACTCTGCGGCCTCGGCTGCGGCAGTGGCTGCCGTCTGCATCAGTGCGGCGCGGGCGGCGAGCCCGGCGAGGCGTTGCTGAATGGCTTGGAATTTCGCGAGTGGACGTCCGAACTGGGTGCGTTCGCCGGCGTAGCGCAGGGTTGCGTCGCGCACCGAACCGGCTACAGCGGCCAGGGCGACCGTATAGGACTGCGCGCCGCGCTGCTCGAGTTCCGTTGCGCCGACCGGTGATTCGGTATAGAGATCGACGGGTGTCGCGTCGAACCGGTAGTCGTCGAGTGCGGCGCCGAGCAGATCGGTGCCGGGCTGCACCTGCACGCCCGGGGCATCGGTGGCGACGATCGCGATCGACGGGAGCGCGGCCGGGGTCGGCGGCTCGAGCAGGACGACCAAACGGGCGGCGTCACGACCGTGCACGACATCGGTGACGATGCCGTCGAGGACGGTGGTGCCGTCCACTTCGCGTGTGCTGCAACGATCGTCGGCGATCACCACGGTGCTCGGCTCGGCTGCCGCCGTACCGGTGCAGTGCGCGAGCAGCGGACTCGCCAGCAGGCTGTGCTCGATCAGGAGGGTGATCGCGCCGCGCTCCGCTGCGGCGTACGCTACCGACAAGGCATCGGCGGATGTGCCGCCGCTTCCGCCCTGGGTCTCGGGAATGCCGATCTCGGTGAAGCCCGCTTCGGCCAGTGCGTCCCAGACAGCGCGGTCGGATGCGATGGCGGGCGTGGTCGTATCGATGCCGATGCGGTCGATCATGTCCGCGACCGCCGCGACCAGTTCGGTATTCGGATAGGTCATCGCAATCCCATTCCGCGCGCGACGATTCCGCGCAAGATCTCGTTGGTGCCGCCGCGCAGCGTGAATGCCGGGGTATGCAGCACACCGGCAGCGAGCAACCGTGCGAACCCGTCGCCGCCGCTGCGGCGCGGTTCGATATCCGTGCACGCGCGAATGGCCTCCACCACATCACCTTCGAAACTCGAGCCGAGATCTTTGACGATCGCGGCGAGCACATCGGGTTTGCGTCCGGCAGCGAGTTCGGTGGTCACGGCCAGCGACATGCGCCGCAGGGCCCAGGCCTGCGCGGTGAGCGATCCGAGGGTGGTGCGTTGCTGCGGTGTAGCTCCCGAGCGGCGCAGTTCCTCGGCCCAGGCGCGCAGCAGCGGCATGGTCGACAGATAGCGCTCGGGCCCGGAACGCTCGTAGGCCAGTTCGCTCATCACCTGCGCCCATCCCGAGCCGCGTTGTCCCAGCAACGTGTCCGCGCCGACGTGCACGTCGTGGAAGACGACCTCGTTGAAGTGCCGGCCTCCGTCGATGCTCTGCAGTGGCCGTACCTCGATGCCGGGCGTGGACAGTTCCACCAGGAACTGCGACAGTCCGCTGTGGCGGTCGCCCGGACCGCCGTCGGTGCGGGCCAGCAGGACCATGGCATGGGCGACGTGTGCGCCGGTGGTCCATACCTTCGTGCCCGAGATCGTCCACGAGCCGTCGGGGCGCTGCACCGCCTTCGTGCGGACGGCGGCCAGATCCGAACCGGCGTCGGGTTCGCTCATACCGATCGCGAAGAACAGCTCGCCGGCGGCGATTCCGGGCAGATATCGCTGCTTCTGCTCCTCGGTCCCGTTGGCGAGGATGCCCGGCGCCATCTGCCGGTCGGCGATCCAATGCGCCGCGACGGGCGCGCCGTGGGCCAGCAGTTCCTCGGTGACGACGAAACGCTCGAGCAATGAACGGCCATGTCCCCCATAGTGTTCGGGCATCGTCATGCCGAGCCAGCCGCGACGACCGAGTTCGGCGCTGAAGGCGGGATCGAATCCGCTCATCCAGTTGTCGGGCGCCGGGGTGAACACGCCGGTGTCGAGTTGTTCGCGCAGAAACGCGCGCACCTCGGCGCGCAACTGCGCCACCTCGGCGGGACCGGCCTGTGACCGGCTGCCGGTAGCGGCGGTCATCGGCCCGGTCCCCGCGATGACCAGGACGCTTCGCCCTTGCGCGACATGGACCACATCTGCACGCCCCGTTCGATTTCCAGCGCCGAGGCCCAGCTCACCGCGGGGGGCCCGAGTTCCAGGCGGGCGCTGGCCATGATGCGGCGGGTGAGTTCGGGATCCGCGGCCGCCGGCCCGGTGAGTTCGGCGATCCGGCCGTCGAGATCGGCTTCCTCCGCCACCAGGTGGGCGAGCCCGCGCTCGACCGCTTCGGTCCCCGTGAGCGAGTGTCCGCACGCCGCCAGTGCAATGGTGCCCGACCATCCGACCGCGCGGCCGAGCAAGGCGAGATGTCCACCGCCGGGGTGGATTCCGCGAGCCAGGAAACCGCTGTCGAGGCGGGCCTGTGGAGTGACGGCCATGAGATCGGTGGCGAGAGCGAGATTCAAGCCCGCGCCGACGGCGCCGCCGGCCACCCGCGAGATGGTGGGAACCGGCAGCGAGCCCACCCGGACGAAGGATCCGTAGACCGCGGAGGTGCGGCGCACCGCGTCCGGGGAGGCGGGATCGGCCGATGACGCCGCCAGATCTCGGGTATCGGCACCGCTACAGAAATACGCGCCGGCCGCGCGCACCACGACCGCACCGATGTCGGTGTCGGTCTCCACGCGCGCGCAGAAGTCGTCGATGAGGGCGGCCATCTCCAGGCTGATCGCATTCTTGCGCCGCGGATTGTTCAGGGTCACAGTGGCGACCCCGTCGGTGAACTCGGTGCGGACCGGCGGTTCGGACGGGGTGCCGACGGGAGTGTCGGACGTCATGCGGCACACGCTAGCAGATTGGATCCAAAATAAAATCCAATAATGATTGACAATCTGCACCAGGCTCGGCGAGTGTGCAAGGGCAGGTCGCCATCCCTGCGATGTGATGGCGCAATCAAGGGAAAGGTGCATTCGTGTTCGAGTTGGATGGACGGATCGCCCTGGTCACCGGTGCGGGCCAGAGCGTGGGCGAGGGGATCGCGACGGTCCTCGCGCGTCAGGGTGCGACGGTTGTGGTGAACGACCTGCACGCCGACCGCGCCGAGCGGGTGGCCGCGGCCATCGCCGGGGAAGGTAATAAGGCGATCGTGCGGGCGTTCGACGTCACCGACTATCGGGCCACGGTCGATGCGGTGCGTTCGGCCGAGGCCGAGCTGGGCGGGCACGTGGACATCCTGGTCAACAACGCCGGCATCGCCGAGGACCGGGTCAGCAAGCCGTTTCGGGAGCTGACGCCGGACCAGTGGGCGCCGTCGATCGACCTCAACATCTACGGCGCGATGAACTGCATCAAAGCGGTCATCGACGGTATGTGCGATGCCGGCTGGGGACGCGTCGTGCAGATTTCTTCGGGTAGTGCGCGCACCGGACAGAACATCAACGTGTCGATGTACGCGACCGGTAAGAGCGGTATCGAGGGCTTCATCCGCCACCTCGCCGCCGAGACCGGTCAGTACGGCGTCACCGCCAACATCGTGGCGCTCGGCCTGCAAGCCAACCTGGTGGACAAGATGCCGCCGGAGCAGATCGAGCGACTCATCGCCGGAGTGCCGATCGGGCGACTCGGCGACCCGATCGAGGTCGGCGCGTTCTGTGCCTACCTCGCCTCGAACGAGGCGGGCGGGATGACCGGACAGACCCTGGACTTCAACGGCGGATCGCAGACCCGATGACCGTTGCGCCGACCACCCTGTCGCTCACCGCGATCCGGGTATCGGATCTGCCCGCCGCTACCGAGTTCTACACCGCCGGTTGCGGATTCACCGAGGAACGATCGATTGCCACCGATGCCTTCGATGCGGTGATTGTGCGTGCCGGGACGGCCGGGATCCAGTTGATCGCGCCGCGCGCGAATGCCACGGCACCCGACCACGGCAACATGCTGGTGAAGCTGGTGCTCAACACCGCCGACGTCGCCGCACTGCTGGCCCGTGGGTGCGCACACGGTGGCACCCAGGAAATGCCCGCCACCGTGCTGACGGAATTCGGTTGCACGATCGGCAAACTCCGTGACCCCGACGGTTACCTCATCGAGGTTGTCGGGCCCGCCGAACTACAGGACCGCTGAGCGGGAAGTCCGGGCGTGGTGGCGATCCACGGCATTTAGCGTGGCGCCGTTCACGCCCGGACCGGAGAATGGAGCAATGCGGCGATGACCTGGGGTAATTCATACGACGTCATAGTGGTGGGCTCGGGTGGCGCCGCCCTCGCGGGCGCACTCGCCGCGGCCCATCGCGGTCTATCGACCTGCGTAATCGAGAAGACCGATCGCTTCGGCGGCACCTCGGCGTATTCGGGCGGCAGCGTGTGGCTGCCCGGCAACCATGTGCTCGAGCGGCAGGGCGTCGAAGACTCGGTCGGCGCGGGACTGACCTACTTCAGCTCGCTCGTAGGTGAACACACCCGCCCGGAGGTACAGCGCGCCTACCTCGAAACCGGCCCGGTCGTCGCCGACTTCCTCGAGAACACCGTCGGTATCCCGCTCGAACACCGACCCTTCCCCGACTACTTCGACGCGCCCGGACGAAGTGCCAACGGGCGCAGTATCTTCGCCGGCGCGATATCCGCCGAAGAGGTCGGCGATCGACTGACCGACATCCGGCCGATGGTGGCGGCCGACCAGTTCGGCATCGAGCTGGACCGGTCGATGCTCGACGGCGGTCAGGCCTGGATCGCGCGCATGGTCCTCGCCCTCGACGCGACCGGCAACGCCGACCTGATGCTGTCCACACGCGTCACGGAACTGGTCCAGGACGAGTCGGATCGGGTGACCGGCGTCGTGGTGGCCGGCCCGGCCGGCACTCCGACTCGGATCGAGGCGCGTGCCGGCGTTCTGCTCGCCGCGGGTGGCTACGAACGTTCGGCGGAGCTGCGCCGGACCTGGCAGGACATGCCCACCGCGGACTGGAGTTCCTCGCATCCGGACACCGGGACCGGCGACGCGGTGTCGCTCGCACAAGCGGCAGGCGCCGCCCTCGACCTGCTCGATCAGTCGTGGTGGTGTCCGGCCACGCTGTTCCCCAACGGGCACGCCGCATTCACCCTCGGGGTGCGCGCCGGAATCGTCGTCGACGAGACCGCGCAGCGCTTCGCCAACGAGATGCTGCCCTACGATCGCATGGGCCGGGAGATGCGGGAGCGGATGCGCCTGGGGCACGGTGACGGCTTCTGGTTCATCTTCGACAACCGATTCGGTGACGACCTGCCCGCCATCTGCGTCCCCGTCCCCGACCGGGCGGAGATGTCGGAGGCCGGACTGTGGCACACCGCCACCGATCTCGCCGGTCTCGCCGCGGCGATCGGCGTCGACGCCGAGCAGCTGACCGAGACGGTACGCCGGTTCAACGAATTCGCCGGGCGCGGCAAGGATGACGATTTCGGTCGCGGAGAGGATCCGTTCGGTCGCTTCTTCGTCGGCGCCGCCTCGCCCGAACCGTGTCTGCTTCCTCTCGACGGTGCACGATTCCATGCGGTGCGCCTGGTCCTCGGCGACCTCGGAACCAAGGGCGGCGCCGTGATCGATCGCGAGGGCGCAGTGCAGCGGCCCGACGGATCGGTGATCGCCGGGTTGTACGCCGCGGGTAATTCCGCGGCTTCGGTTGCGGGGCCGGTATATCCCGGTCCCGGTGTCCCCCTGGGGTCCGGCATGGTCATGGCCTATCGAGCTGTCTCGGATATGGCAGGGCGGCTCAGCGCCGCGGACGCCACCGCATCCTGATCGAGGCTCGGGCCGCGACGTACAAACCGTCGCGGCCGAGCCGCATCAATGGGAGGCAAGGTCGGCTGCTACGCAGCGATCCCAGATCTCGCGGGCCGCCATCCGCACCGGACCGACGAGTTTGCGGTAGTCGAGCGTGGTGACCGACGCGCAGACGGAGATACCGGCGAGGTTGCCGTAGATATGGTCCGCCGGGCCGATGGATACCCCGACACAGCCGAGTCCGGCGAAGGCTTCTCCGCGATCGAACGCGGCGCCGCGCTCCCGGATGACGGCGAGTTCCTCCTTCAGCCGGGCGTCGGAGGTGATGCTCTGCGTGGTGCGTCGCACGAGTTCACCGGTAGCCATGTGGTGCAGGGTCTGCACGATCTGCGGATTGTTCGCGGTCTCGCTGAATGCGATCTGTGCCTTGCCCACGGCGGTCAGGTGGGCGGGCACCCGCTGTCCCACGGCCGTCGGGGTGGGTCCTGATGCGCGTCCGTTGACCTTCGCGAGGTAGACGGTGTCACCGTGGTCGACCACACCCAGCTGGATGGTGAACCCGGTCTGCTGGGCGAACGCCTGCATCACCGGACGCGCTCCTTGCAGCAGACGATTCTGATTCAGGGCCGCCTGTCCCATTTCGTAGGCTTTGACGCCGAGTTCGTACGTCTGCTCGGGCGAGCGTGCGAGCCAGCCCGCGCTCGCGAGCTGTTCGAGCAGCCGGTGCACCGATGAGCGGGGCAGACCGGTCCGGGAGGTCACCTGGGCCAAGGTCAGCGGCCCTACTCCATTGAAAGTCTCCAGCACCAGCGATACCCGCTCGACCACCGAGACCGGGACCCCGGCAGTGCTTGTTGTTCTCACCAGACCTCCCACCAGCCACGTCGCTGTGATGCTCGCCACGGTACTACCACGTGCATGTGCACGTCGAACAGCAGTGACGAGCGCGGGCACGACGATCGCACGGATATGGGATCGGCATCGAACGACCTTCCCGATGAGCGAGATATCGCGCTTTTTCGCCGATTTTCGCGGCATAGCCTGCCGTGGCCCCGGCTCCGGGATCCGGGCGCGTAGTGCTGACCACGATCAGGAGTGCGGATGTCCACGAAGACGAGTACCGATCCGGAGTCCCGCGCCGATGCGGCGGAAGCGACGGCGGCAACTCGCGTCGCCCGGGTCCGGATCACCGAGATCGTCGAAGAGACTGCCGAGGCGCGATCGTTCGTCGTCGAACCGCTGGCCGGCATGACGAAAACGGACTATCGCCCGGGGCAGTTCCTCACCATCCGAGTTCCCGACATCGGTACCGGCTCGGCGCGGTGCTATTCCCTGTCGAGTTCACCGCACACCGACCCGGCGATGAAGTTCACCGTCAAACGGGTCGCGGGCGGCCACGGGTCGAACTGGCTCTGCGACACGGTGCGGATCGGTGACGAACTGGATGTGCTTCCGCCGGCCGGCACCTTCGTCCCGGCCTCCCTCGACGAGGCCGTGGTCCTGGTGGCGGGCGGCAGCGGAATCACGCCGGTCATCGCGATCGCGAAATCGATCCTGTTCGGCGGCGCGGGCGACGTGGTCTTGATCTACGCCAACCGCGACCAGGAGTCGGTCATCTTCGCGGCGGAGCTGCGTGAGCTGGAAAACCGTTTCCCCGAGAGGTTTTCGGTGATCCACATCCTGGAGTCGGTGCAGGGCTACCCCAGTCGCCGGGCGCTGTCGATACTGCTGCGCCCGCTGCGCGACCGGTCGGTCTACATCTGCGGCCCGGCACCGCTGATGGACCTCACCGCCGAAGTATGTGGACAAACGGGTTTCGCGGCCGCGCGCGTGCACTCCGAGCGGTTTCTGTCCCTGCGGCGCGACCCGTTCGCGGCCGACGATCAGAACGAGGTGTCCGGCTCTGGCGAGGTCGTCTATCAGGTGCGTGTGTCGATCGACGGCGCCGACCGTCAGGTGCCGTGGACGGCCGGGCGCAAACTCCTCGATGCCTTGCTCGCCGCCGGGATCGAGGCGCCGTATTCGTGCCGCGAGGGCGCGTGCAGCGCCTGCGTCTGTTCACTGACCGAAGGGCGAGTGACTCTGGCGCACAACGAGATTCTGACCGACGACGATCTCGCCGACGGCTACATCCTGGCGTGTCAGGCCGAACCGGCGAGCGACGAGATTTCGATCGAATACTGATCGGAGCCGCGCCCGGCTCGGCGTCGTCGCCGGATCGAGGCGAAAACCCGTCCCATTCAGTAGGAGACCCACGTCACACCCTCGCTGCCGCCTGCGACGCTGATCCCACCGCGAAAGGTTGCCTACTCGCAACCGTCTGACCAGGAGGTATCGTGAATTCCGCGACCGACGCCAAAGACAAGATCCGCGTCATCGACAGCGGTGTACCGCCGCAGCGATTCGCTCGCGGCTGGCACTGTCTGGGGCTGGTCCGCCACTTCGACGACGGGCAGCCGCACCAGATCTCGGCTTTCGGCACCGAACTGGTCGTATTCCGCGGTGAGGATGGAAAACTCAACGTGCTCAACGCCTTCTGCCCGCACATGGGTGGAAATCTGGCGCGAGGCACGGTGAAGGGGAATGACATCGCCTGTCCGTTCCACGACTGGCGCTGGCGCGGCGACGGCAAGTGCGCGGGCATTCCCTATGCGCGGCGGGTTCCGCCGCTGGCGCGGACCAAGGCGTGGCCGACCAGGGAGATCAGCGGCCAGCTGTTCGTCTGGAACGACCCGCAGGGCCGCACACCGCCCGCCGAGCTCGAGGTGCCGGAGGTGCCGACCTATGGCGATCCGGGCTGGACGGACTGGGTCTGGAACCACGTGGACGTAGAAGGCTCGCACTGTCGCGAGATCGTCGACAACGTCGTCGACATGGCTCACTTCTTCTACGTCCACTACGGCATGCCGACATATTTCCGCAACGTGTTCGAGGGACACACCGCGAACCAGCTGATGCGTTCACGGCCCCGCGCCGATGCCGTCGGAGTCAGTCAGAGTACCAACTACAGCCTCGAAAGCCAGTCGGACGCAACGTATTACGGGCCGTCCTACATGGTGGACAAGTTGTGGAGCGGAGGTGTGGATCCGGACGGCGACCCGAATATCTACCTCATCAACTGCCATTACCCCGTCACCCCGACCTCGTTCCGGTTGCAGTACGGGGTGATGGTGCGCAAGCCGGTCGGAATGGACGACGAGGCCGCCGACCAGATCGCGGCCGCGGTCGCCAAGGGCGTGGCGATCGGCTTCGAGCAGGACGTCGAGATCTGGAAGAACAAGGCGCGCATCGACAATCCACTGCTGTGTGAGGAGGACGGGCCGGTCTATCAGCTGCGCCGCTGGTACGAACAGTTCTACGTCGACGTCGAGGACATCAAGCCGGAAATGGTCAACCGATTCGAATTCGAGATCGATACCGAACGCGCACTGCAGAACTGGCAGGCCGAGGTGGACGCCAACCTCGCCGCCGGACGCAGTGCCATCGCCCCCAAGTTGTCGTCCGGCCGCTCGGAAGCGGTTACCGGTTCCTGACCCCGATTCAGCCCTTCCAGCTTCGACCAGGAGTACCTCAGATGTCCTACGCAGTGCTCGACAACATCATCGCGATCGCCGACGAAATCCGCGCCGGCGCCGAAGAAGGGGAGTCGCTCGGCCGGCTGCCCGATGATATGGCCAAGGGCCTCAAGGATGCCGGGCTGATCCGGCTGTTGCAGCGCAAGAAGTACAACGGCTTCGAAGCGCATCCGCGGGTGTTCGCCGAAACCGTGATGAGGACCGCCGGCATCTACGGTTCCGCGGGCTGGGTCGGCGGCATCGTCGGGGTTCATCCATGGCAGTTGGCCTTCGCCGATCCGAAGGTGCAGGAGGAGGTCCTCGGCGCCGACGGTGACACATGGCAGGCGTCGCCGTATATGCCCGGCGGTGTGGCGGTGCCTCGCGACGGTGGCTATGTCCTCAACGGCCGGTGGCAGTTCTCCTCCGGCACCGATCATTGCGACTGGATCTTCCTCGGTGCGCTGGTCGGAGGGGACGACGGAAAACCACTGATGCCGCCGCGGGGACTGCATGTGATCCTGCCCCGCTCGGACTACGAAATCGTTCCGGACTCCTGGGACGTGGTCGGGCTGCGTGGCACCGGCAGCAAAGACATCATCGTCAAGGACGCGTTCGTTCCGGACTACCGGGTGATGGATTCGGCGAAGGTCATCGACGGCACCGCGGCCAAGGAGTACGGGGTCACCGAGACGTTGTACAAGATGCCGTGGTCCACCATGTTCCCGCTGGGCATCACGTCGGCGACGATCGGTATCTGCGAGGGACTGCTGGCGGCCGGGATCGAGTATCAGCGCGATCGGGTCGGTGCGGCAGGCACGCTCGTCAAGGACGATCCCTATGTGCTGCACGCACTTGCGGAATCCGCGTCCGAGATCGACGCCGCCCGCCAGCAGCTGCTGGCCAACGTCGACCGCATCTACGACATGGTGGATCTCGGCGAGGAGATCGACTTCGAGACTCGGGCCAGGGTGCGGCGGGACCAGGTACGTGCTGCCTGGCGCGCCGTTCGTGCCGCCGACGAGATTTTCGACAGGGCCGGCGGCAACGCCCTTCGTATGGACAAGCCGCTGCAGCGGTTCTGGCGGGATGCACATGCCGGCCTCCATCACGCGATCCACGTCAGCAGCACCACCTATCACGCGGCGGCGATGGCCTCCCTGGGAGTCGAGGTGCCGCAGGGCCCGCTTCGCGTGATGATCTGATTCGTTCCCGAAAGGAACACCTGCACCGATGACCGAAATCAAGGGACTCGGATACGTCCGAGTGCTCGCCACCGATATCGACCGCTGGCGCGAAGTGGGTTTCGAGGTACTGGGATTGGATGCGGTAGGGCGCGCCTACGACCAGGTGATGGCCCGCGACTGCCCGGTGTCCTCCACGCTGGGCCGGCACACCAACGACAAGATGGTCTCGTTCTACGGGCGGGTGCCCGGCGGCTGGGATATCGAGTACGGCACTGGTGGCGTACCGGTCGACGAGACCTCTTACACCGCCGAGGAGATCACCGCCGATAGCTACTGGGGCCACGAATGGATGTGGGCCCGGCAGCTGAAGCAGGCGCAGCAGGCCGAAGCGCAGCAGGCGACCGCCGTCGTCTGACCAGCCGCGACCGGCGTTCGCCGGTCGAAGTCGCACAACTCGATCCCACTCAGCGGTGTTGCGGGCCCGGCCGGCCCGCTGGGTGGGAACGCGTCGTTTCCGGGGGACGTACGCCACTTACGGTGTGGCTCAATCGATCACCTCATCGAGGGAAGTGAATCCAGTGACAAATCAGGACAGCGAATTCGACGCCGTGGTCGTCGGGGCGGGGATCTCCGGGCTCTACGCGGTGTACAAACTGCGCGGCCGCGGCATGCGCGTGCACGGCTTCGAATCCGCCGAGGGTGTGGGCGGAACGTGGTACCACAACCGATACCCGGGTGCACGCTGCGATGTCGAAAGTATCGACTACTCATACTCTTTCGACGACGAACTGCAACAGGAGTGGACCTGGTCGGAACGGTTCGCCACGCAGGCGGAGATCCTGCGCTATCTCGAGCACGTCGCCGACCGGCACGATCTGCGCTCGGCCTACGACTTCCTGACTCGAGTGACCACGACCGTCTACGACGAGCAGGCCCAGCGCTGGACCATCTCCACCGACACCGGCCGCACCGTGACCGCGCGCTTCTGCATTCTGGCGA
Source organism: Nocardia sp. 852002-20019_SCH5090214 (assembly GCF_001665865.1). Classification (NCBI taxonomy): domain Bacteria; kingdom Bacillati; phylum Actinomycetota; class Actinomycetes; order Mycobacteriales; family Nocardiaceae; genus Nocardia; species Nocardia sp. 852002-20019_SCH5090214. Next base: position 106,799 of record NZ_LZMK01000045.1, read on the forward strand.
CAGGAGTGCTGTCGGCGACGAACAAGCCCGACATCCCGGGCCGCGACACGTTCGCCGGGGAGAGCTACCACACCGGCGAATGGCCGCACGATCCGGTCGATTTCACCGGTAAGCGGATCGGCGTCATCGGCACCGGCTCCTCGGGTATCCAGGCCATCCCGGTGCTCGCCGAGCAGGCCGAACACCTCTATGTCTTCCAGCGCACCCCGAACTATTCGATTCCGGCAGGTAATCGGCCACTGGACCCGGAGTTCGTGGCCGAGGTGAAGGCCAACTACGCCGAACGGCGGCGACTGTCGCGCCGCAGCGGTGGCGGCACACCCAACAGTCCGCACCCGAAAGGGGCACTCGAGGTCGACGCCGCGGAGCGGACCAGGATCTACGACGAGTGGTGGCAGCGCGGGGGTTATCTGTTCGCCAAGGCCTTCCCGGACCAGACGACGAGCCTGGCCGCCAACGACACCGCGCGCGAGTACGTCGAGGCGAAGATCCGTGAGATGGTGCGCGATCCGCAGGTCGCCGATCAGCTCATCCCGAACGACCATCCCATCGGCACCAAGCGGATCGTCACCGACGACGGCTACTTCCACACCTACAACCGCGACAACGTCACCCTGGTGAATCTACGCACCACCCCGATCGCCGAGATCACCGAGACCGGCGTGCGCACCGCGGAGGCGTCCTACGACCTCGACGTGCTGATCTTCGCCACCGGTTTCGACGCGATGACGGGTTCTTTGTCGCGCATCGATATCCGGGGCCGCGGCGGGCGTGAACTGCGCGAGGAGTGGGCGGCGGGACCGCGCACCTACCTCGGGCTGGCCATGGCCGGATTCCCGAACATGTTCATTCTCGCCGGGCCCGGAAGTCCCAGCGTGCTGGCCAATATGGTGTTGATGGCCGAACAGCACGTCGACTGGATCAGCGACTGCCTGGACTACCTCGACGAGCATGGTTTCACCACGATCGAGGCCGATGAGGAATCGGTCGGCGAATGGGTGACCGAGTGCAACGAGGTCGCCGCGCGCACGTTGTTCCCCACTGCCAACTCCTGGTACATGGGCGCCAACATCCCCGGCAAGCCTCGCGTTTTCATGCCCTACATCGGCGGTTTCGGCAAATACAACGAGATCTGCGCGGAGGTCGCCGCGGCCGGCTACAAGGGCTTCGAACTGAGCGGCACCCCGGCACCGGCCGCCCCCTGATTCCGGCCGCAATTCCCGCGGACGGCGTGAGCGTGCCGTCGCGTACCCATCGAACGAAGTAAGGACGTGGTCTCTATGGGCGGACAACGACGGTCCGACCTGCATCCCGATGTCGAGGCGATGCTGTCGGCACTGGAATCGTTTCCGGATGTCACCGAGCACGACCCCGCCGAATTGCGCGAGATCATCGTGTCCCGGCGGGCTCCGCTGACACATATGCCCGCCATGCGTCTGGCGGAGGACCGGGTGATCGCGGGACCGGGTGGAGACCTGGCGCTGCGCCTGTACGTGCCGGAAATCCATGTGCCGAAACTGCTTCCGGTAGTCGTGTTCGCCCACGGCGGTGGTTTCGTCTTCTGCGATCTCGACAGTCACGACGAGTTCTGCCGATCGATGGCGCAAGCCGTCGGTGTCGCCGTGGTGTCGGTGGACTATCGGCGTGCTCCCGAGCACCCCGGCCCCGCGGCGATGGAGGACATGTACGCGGCGGTGCAGTGGGCCGCCGCCCATGCCGGCGAATTCGGCGGTGACGCAACTCGACTCGTTGTCGCCGGAGACAGCGCGGGCGGCAATCTGGCGGCGACGGTGAGCCTGGCCGCGCGCGATCGCGGCGGTCCGCGGATCGCGGGGCAGGTCCTGCTCTACCCGGTGATCGACGACGATTTCGGTACCGAGTCCTACCAGCGCTACGGCGAGGGGTACTACAACACGACCACGGCCATGCGCTGGTATTGGCAGCAGTACGCGCCGCAGGGCACCGACAGTCCGTATCTTGTGCCCAGCCGGGCCGAGTCCCTGGCCGGATTGCCGCCGGCGGTGGTGGCCACCGCCGAGTTGGATCCGCCGTGCTCGGCCGGTGAGGATTACGCGCGCCGTCTCGCCGATGCCGGGAACGCGGTAACCGCCCACCGCTTCGATGGGCTGTTCCACGGATTTCTGACCTTCCCGAGCCTGTCACTGACCGAGCCTGCGCGCCAGCACCTTTGGCACATGATGCGTGAGCTTCTCGCCTCGGCGGCGGTGCCCGATTCACTGTCCCAGTGATGCCCGATTCACTGTCCCATTGAGCGGAAGCGGTGGCCGAGCGGGACTGGTCGGCAGCCCACGATGGATGCGGGTGTGAACCCGGACACAGCGAATGCGGAAGGTAAGCATGACACAGCGACTCAGTGGCAAGAAAGCCCTGGTCACCGGTAGTAGCCGCGGAATCGGACGAGCGATCGCGCAGCGTCTGGCGGCTGAGGGCGCGACGGTGGTGGTCACCGCGCGCTCACATGCGCCGAGCCCTGCGGTGCGTGCGGGCGCGACCCATCTGCTGGCCGGTTCGCTGGACGAAACCGTGCAGTTGATCGAGGCCGCGGGTGGCCGCGCGGTGGCGATCCCGGCCGACCTCGAGGACGCCGAACAACGCGGCCGGCTGATCGACACAGTCGTCGCGGAACTCGGCGGCATCGACATCCTGGTCAACAACGCCGGTTTCGCCGATTACAGCTCGATCGAGCAGATGAGCGACGCGACGTTCCATCGGACCGTGCAGCACTATCTCGAAGTGCCGTTCGTACTGAGCCGGGCGGCGATTCCCCATCTGCGCAAACAGGGGGCCGGCTGGATCGTCAACATCGGTTCCTCGACCGGGCTGAGTCCGATCCGGCCGTTCCGGGAGTACAACAAGACCTCCGGGGATGTCGTCTACGCCTCGGCCAAGGCCGCGCTGCATCGTTTCACGCAAGGCCTGGCGGCGGAGCTGCTCGACGACGGAATCGCGGTCAACGCGGTCGGCCCGTCGACGGCGATCATGACTCCGGGTGCGTCGGCACTACTGCCCGAGGGCTACGAGACCGAGCCGGTGGAGTACCTGGCGCAAACCGTGCTCGAGATGTGCACGGTGCCGGCGGCCGACCGCACCGGCCTGGTGGCCTTCAGCCTCCATTACCCGTATACGACGCACACTCCGGTGATGTCGCTGGACGGCAGCGCCGAATTGCCACGGCGAGAACCACCTTCGTGGGCGAACCCGAACATTCTTCCGGAGGGCGTGTGATGACCGCGGACGCCCGGGAACGATTCTCGCGGGGCACCGCGGTGGTGACCGGCGCCGCAGCCGGTATCGGCCGTGGCCTGGCTCGACATCTCGGCAGCCTCGGCATGACCGTGGTCGTCGCCGATATCGATGCCGGTCGTGCGGCAGAGGTCGCGGCCGAGATCGTCGCCGAGGGCGGCGGTGCCGAGGGGTACGGGGTAGATGTGGCCGACGAGGCCGCCGTCGACACCATGGCGGCGGCGATCTTCGACCGGCACGGCAGCGTCGAGCTGCTGATCAACAATGCCGGAGTGGAGTCCTCGGGACTGCTCTGGGAGATCGACCCGGCCCGATGGCGGCGGGTGATGCAGATCAACGTCGACGGCGTCTTCTACTGCCTGAAGTCCTTTGTGCCGCATATGATTCGAGCCGGATCCCCGTCGTGCATCGCGAACCTGTCCTCGGTGGGCGGCCTCAACACCGTCGCCGTGCAGTCGCCGTACATCGTGAGCAAATTCGCGGTGCAGGCGATGACGGAATGCCTGCATCAGGATCTGTCGATCATCGGCGCGCCGATCCAGGTCAGTGCCGTGGTGCCGCATTCGATCCGCAGCGAGATCTTCCTCGCCGCGCAGCGCGAAGCACCCACGTCCGATCCCACCGCCAATGCGGTGTTCGCCGCCATGCAGCGCGACAACGTCGAAAAGGGACTCGACCCGCTCGCGGCAGCCGAGCACATGGTCGAACAGATCGCCCGCGGGCAGTTCTGGGTCTTCTCCGACGACGAGATGTGCACGGCGTCGGCGACCAGGCGTGGCGACCAACTGCTGAATCTGCGCCCGCCCGCGAATCCACGAGACATGCTCGCCCGGATGGGCGTGCCACTCCCGGAAGGTAACTCATGACAGAGACCATCGTCACCGGCGTCCCATCTTCCTCCGACGCTACCGCCGCCTCCGATCCGGAGGCCGCACTCCACCGGGCCATCGACGAGTGCGAGGTGGCGCCGCTGCTCATGTCGATGGTGCACGTAACCGGCGACGTGGGACTGCTCGACGAATTCGGTCCGCGCCTGACGATCGAGGAGCCGGGCAATCACTACCGCACCGGCACGCGTCCGACGGTCCCGCCCGGCACCTATCCCGACGACGTCGCCGCGGACATCCGCGCCCGCGCGCGCGAGGTCTTGACGCCCGATTCGGTTGCAACCCTGGATGTTCCGGACGACGAGCTGTTCCAACGCATGGCGACGGTCTGCACCGCGCAGCGGGTGGACGACGAATTCGTGCCGATACTGCTGGAACAGGCCGGATTCACCAAGGATCGGCGCCATGTCCCGGTGACGGTCACCCCGCCCGCGGACTTCGACGTCGTCGTGATCGGCGCCGGGATCGTCGGCATCAACGCCGGAATCAAGTTGGCGGAAGCGGGTTTTCCGTTCACCATCTTCGAGGAGCGCGACGATATCGGCGGCACCTGGCAGCGCAACACCTATCCCGGCGCGGCCGTGGACACCCCGAGTCACTACTACTCCTACTCGTTCGAGCTGAACCCGAACTGGTCGCGGTATTACCCGACCGGACCGGAATATCAGGAATACCTGCTCGGTGTAGTCGAGAAATACCGGCTGCGCGAGCACATTCGATTCGGCACCCGCGTGCGATCGGCCACCTGGCTGGACCAGGAGAACCGCTGGGAGGTCGTCACCGAGGATCGCGACGGTGAGCTGACCCACCACCGCGCCCGCGCGGTGATCACCGCGCTCGGCATGCTCAATTCCCCCAACATTCCGGATGTGCCGGGTATGTACACCTTCGCCGGGACGCTCGTGCACACCGCCGAATGGGATACCGAGATCGATCTGCGCGGCAAGCGCGTGGTCGTTCTCGGTACCGGCTGCACCTCGGTGCAGGTCGTAGCGAGCATCGTCGACGAGGTCGACACCCTTGACGTGGTCGTGCGCAGTCCGCACTGGCTGGTCCCGGAGAAGACGGTCGGCGGCGACGTCCCGGCCGGCGAGAAGTGGGCGATGGCCCATCTGCCCTTCTACGACAAGTGGTTCCGGCTGCGCACCTATTGGTTCGCCTCCGACAACCTTTATCCGCTGCCGCGTATCGACAAGGAATGGGCGGCCACCCACCTGTCCGCATCGCCGGCCAACGACATGGTCCTGCGCACCGCGCAGGAGTATCTGCGCAACAGCTTCCCGGACCGGCCGGATATGGTCGAAAAGCTGACTCCCGATTTCCGCCCCTACGCGAAGCGGATCGTCAAAGACCCCGGATTCTTCAAAGCGCTGAACCGCGACCACGTACACCTGCACAGGGCCTCGTTCGAGCGAATCACACCCGACGGTGTCGTGACCACCGAGGGCACCGTCATACCCGCCGACGTGATCATCCTCGCGACCGGATTCGAACTGCAGTTCACCACCACGATCGACATCGCCGGCCGCGACGGCGCGACGCTGGCGCAGATCTGGAAAGGCGGCGAGGACCCGCGGGCGTACCTGGGAGTACAGGTTTCCGGATTCCCGAACCTGTTCATCACCGCCGGGCCGAACTCCGCGCCCAATCACGGTGCTGGACACAACATCACCGGTGAGGAGCAGGTCCACTACATCATCGAGTGCCTGCAGTACTTGCTCGAGAACGACCACGCCGCGATGGATGTCGAGCCGCGGGCGCAGGACGAGTACAACGAGCGCGTCGACGAGGCGCTCGACGAGACCGTATGGGTGCACCCCGGCGCGCAGGTCAACGGGTACTACCGCAATTCCGCGGGGCGTGCGGTCGTGCCGTGCCCGTGGCGGCTCGTCGACTACTGGACCATGCTGCGCGCCCCGCACCCCGAGGATCTGACCTTCCTGCCGCATCGAAAGGCATTGTCGTGACCGCGAATTCGATTCCCGATGTTCTCGCCCCGGCTCGGCTGGGCCCGGTGACGCTGCGCAACCGAACCATCAAATCCGCGACCTTCGAGCACATGGCCCCGGGTGCGCTGGTCAGTGATCAGCTCATCGAATTCCACCGGCAGGTGGCTGCCGGGGGAGTCGGGATGACGACGGTCGCCTATTGCGCGGTGGCGCCGGAAGGTCGTACCGAGGCCGATCAGCTCTGGATGCGCGACGAGGCGATACCCGGCCTGAGCCGGCTCACCGACGCTGTCCATGCCGAGGGGGCGGCAGCGTCGGCCCAGATCGGTCACGCCGGACCGGTGGCGAACGCGAAATCCAACGGCTACCCGGCGTTGTCGGCGTCGCGGCGGATCAGCCCGATGGGTCCGCAGCTCACCCATGCCGCGACACTCGCCGATATCGCCCGGATCCGCACCGCTCACGGCACCGCGACCCGGCTGGCGATCGAATCGGGATTCGATGCCGTGGAAATCCATTTCGGCCACAACTACTTCGCGAGTTCGTTCCTGAGCCCGGCCCTGAACCGGCGCAAGGATTCCTACGGTGGCTCACTGCGCAATCGCGCCCGCCTCGTTCGCGAGGTCGCCGCGGAGGTGCGCGAGGCCGCAGGGGACCGCATCGCGGTACTGGCCAAACTGAACATGGACGACGGTGTGCCGGGCGGGTTCTGGCTCGACGAGGCAATCCAGGTCGCGCAGTGGCTGGAAGCCGACGGCAGTCTGGACGCCATCGAACTCACCATCGGCAGTTCCCTGCTCAATCCGATGTATTTGTTCAAAGGCGAGGCACCGCTGAACGAATTCGCCGCGGTCATGTCACCGCTGATGCGGTTCGGCGTGAAGGTCGCGGGCAAATTCTTCCTGCACGACTATCCGTACGAAGATCTGTTCATGCTCGACGCGGCGCGCCAGATCCGGGCGAACGTGTCGATGCCGCTCGTGTTGCTGGGCGGCATCACGGACAAGGCTGCTATGGACACCGCGATGGCCGAGGGATTCGAATTCGTCGCGATGGCTCGTGCCCTGCTGCGCGAGCCGGATCTGATCAACCGGATCGCGAAGGATAACCAGACGAAGTCGTTGTGCATCCATTGCAACAAGTGCATGCCGACGATCTTCTACGACACGCACTGCGTATTGGCCGTGCCGCAATCGGCCGCGCGATGACCATGCGTCCGCTCGACTGCGAGCAGTGCGGCCAGCGCGTGCTGATCGAGAAATTCAGTGCGGCGCACACGTCTGTCCAGTGGACCGGCGAGGCCGGACGATGCCCGGTGATCGCGGCCCAGGGCCGGGGTGTGGGGCATCAGGAACGCGGCTGCGATGTCCTGCGTCGCCGGATCGACCGCGCGGTGCGCGAACACGCCCTGCCGGAATCCAGAATTCAACTGCCGACCGGTGACGATATCCCGCGGCTGCACTGAGAAACGCGCGCCGGGTGAGCCCGCGACCACGCGGGCGCACCCGGCCTGAGCGCTTACGAGACGGAGTCCGATTCTGCTGCGGGCAGCGCCTGTTTGCACCATGCCAGCTCGGCTTCGCCGAGAGTGCCGAGTTCCATGGCACGTCGGCACCACTCGGGAACGAGCCGGACGAATTCGGCGGGATCGTAGATATCTTCCTCTTTGGAAAACTTTCCATTCCCGGCGTAGGTCAGAATGCTGATGTTGTCGGCGCCCATCTGTGAGCCGTCACCCGGATCGCGCATCAGATTGTTCAGCTTCACCACGATCACACCGTTGACGTCGTCGATCAGATGCCAATAATCGGGAAACGAGGTCATCGCGGAACCCGGAAACTGCGCGAGGGTAGGCTCGGCCCACGCCCAGATGGCGTCGGGTCCTTTCAGAACTCCGACCATTTGCTCGTGATATTCGGCGTCGGGGGTGAACAGGTCGACGAATTCGCGCCAGCTGCCCGTGCCCGAGGCCGCGCGGGTGACCGTCGCATGCCAGGTCTGAAACGCCGATTCCAGTTCTTCTCTGCTCCACGTGTTACTCATGTCCGGACGCTAACCGGGCACCGGACGGTGCGACAGAAGCCGTTTCCGCTCAGCGGAATTCGCGGGCTCTCCCACTGAATGGAAGACCACGTTCGACTGCCGTTCGCGCGAATCTAGGTTGGGGCAATCCGTCCCACCCCTGAGAGTGGAGTTCCGAATCATGGCGAAGAAGCCGATGCCCCCGCTCACGACCGCCCACGAGGTGATTGTCGACCTACTGGTCGTCGGTTCCGGCACCGGTATGGCCGCGGCGCTGGCGGCCCACGAACAGGGGCTGTCGAGTGTGATCGTCGAGAAAACCGCTTATGTGGGTGGTTCGACCGCGCGGTCCGGTGGTGCGTTCTGGATTCCGGGTAACTCCAGCCTGCCCGATTCGGACCCCGATCTGGCCGAGGCGCGCGCATATTTGCGGTCGGTCGTTGGTGATACCGCTCCTGCCGAGCGTGGGCAGGCTTTCCTCGATGCCGGTGCCGCGGCGGTCGAGATGCTCGAGCGGACCACGCCGATGCGATTCTTCTGGGCGAAGGGCTATTCGGACTACCACCCGGAGGAGCCCGGCGGCCGGGCAGAGGGCCGGACGTGCGAGTGCCGCCCGTTCGATGCCTCGATCCTGGGGGAGCAGCGTCCGCGGCTGCGTCCCGGTGTGATGGAGGCACCGGTGCCGATGCCGGTCACCGGCGCGGACTACAAGTGGATGAATCTTGTTGCGCGCAAACCGATCAAGGCGTTCTCGCGCATTCTGCGGCGGGCGGCCCTCGGTATCGGCGGCATGGTGATCGGACGCGAATATCTGGCCGGGGGACAGGCTTTGGCAGCGGGTCTGTTCGCGGGCTTGCTGCGAGCGGGAATTCCGGTGTGGACCGAGACCAGCCTGGTCCGGCTGATTCGTGACGGCGACCGGGTCGCCGGCGCGGTGGTGCGCCAAGGTGATCGTGAGGTCACGGTGACCGCGCGGCGAGGGGTGGTGCTGGCCGCCGGAGGCTTCGATCACGATATGGCCGCGCGGTACAAGTTCCAGTCGCCGCGGCTCGATGCCGACGCCAGTCTAGGATCCGAGGGCAACACCGGTGACGCCATCACTGCGGCCCAGGAACTCGGTGCCGGGACCGCGCTGATGGATCAGGCATGGTGGTTTCCCGCTTTCGCGCCACTGCCCGGCGCGGCGCCGCTGGTCATGCTCGCCGAACGCTCGCTGCCGGGCTCGTTCGTCGTCGACCAGACCGGCCGGCGCTTCGTGAACGAGGCGATGGACTACATGTCGTTCGGACAGGCCCTGCTGTCGCGGGAGCGGCGAGGAGATCCGGCCGAACAGATGTGGCTGGTATTCGATCAGCGCTACCGCAACAATTACATCCTTGCCGGACAGTACTTTCCCCGCCAGCCCCTTCCGCAGGCCTGGTTCGAGTCCGGTATCGCCCACCGTGCCGACGATCCCGCTGCACTCGCGCGGGCTATCGGGGTACCCGAGGACGCGTTCACCGAGACCTTCCAGAATATGAACCGCTACGCCGAGACCGGAACCGATCCGGAATTCGCGCGCGGGGCAAGCGCCTACGACCGTTATTACGGCGATCCCACCGTTTCGCCGAACCCGAATCTGGCACCGCTGCGGAAAGCCCCGTACTACGCGGTCAAGATGATTCTCAGCGATCTGGGCACCTGCGGTGGGGTGGTCGCCGACCAGGACGCGCGGGTCCTGCGTGAAGACGGCGGCGTCATCGAAGGGCTGTACGCGATCGGCAACACCGCCGCGAACGCCTTCGGCGCCAGCTATCCCGGAGCCGGGGCGACCATCGGCCAGGGGCTGGTCTTCGGGTACATCGCCGCGCGCCACGCCGCGCAGGAGACGACCGAGCCGGCCTAGACGACAATGGTGAAAAGCGCTCCACTCCAACGCATATCGATGAAAACGATCGGCGCCGGCAGCCAGCACGGGCCGCCGTCGACCGATCCGGAGGCGGCATGAACGACACGACCGAAGAGTGGCTGGGACTACAAGACAAGGTTGTGCTCATCACCGGAGCGGGCCGCGGCCGAAGTGCCGCACACGCGCACCGATTCTCGATGCCCGGCGCCCGGGTCGTACCGGGCGACACCGGACAGGAGCAGCAGTAATGGCCCGCGCATCGGAAAACAACGGACTGGGGGCCTCGGACTACAAGGCGGTGCTGGGCCATTTCTGCAGCGGGGTCACCGTGATCACAGCGATCTCCGCCGGCAAACCCGTCGGATTTACTTGCCAGTCGTTTTCGTCACTGTCCCTGGATCCGCCGCTGATCTGTTTCTGCCCGGCCCGCACCTCCTCGACCTGGCCACATATCCGGGAATCCGGACAGTTCTGTGTGAACATCCTCGCTGCCGACCAGCAAGGGTTGTGCCGGCAGTTCGCGATGAGCGGCGCCGACAAATTCGCCGGAATCACCTGGCATCCCGCGGCGAACGGCGCCCCCAGGCTGGAGGGAGCGATCGCGTCACTGACCTGCGCGCTGGAGCGTGAGGTCGACGGCGGTGATCACACCATCGTGATCGGCCGGGTGATCGAAGCGGACGTGCAGCATGCGGGCCCTCCGCTGCTGTTTCATCGCTCCGCATTCAAACAGCTGGCCCCCGAACCCGATCCACGGTCCAGCACATGGATGCCACTGGACACCTGGCGGTGGGGGTGAGGCAGCACGGTTTTCGAGGAATCGAACTATGCATGCCTCATCGACGGTGTCGAACACCGGACTCTGCAACGCATCGGTCTGTCCGACGCACACCGCATGCGCACGGTACCGAATTCTTCTGTGCGGCAATCAGGTTCACGTATCCATCACCTCGGATTCGTGGTCGACGACCTCGCGTCGCCTACTCGATGGCCTCTGACGAGGACAACAGCGTCGCGGGGATGGATACGACCGCGCTGATACCGCCGTACTCGGATTCGGTCAGCCGCACCGACAGTCCGTGCTGTCCGGCGAGTGCGGCCACCACGAACAGGCCTAGGCGGAAGTCGCCTGTCAGTGCGGCGATGCCGAAATCCGGTGCCGCCGAGAGAAGCTCGTTGCGCCGCCCCAATTCTGCGGGCTCCATGCCGAGCCCTTGGTCGCACACCGCCAAGCGCACATCGCCACCGATCACACGGCCGTCGACGCGCACCCGCGACTGTGGCGGGGAGAACGCGGTGGCGTTGTCCATCAGTTCCGCCAGCAGGTGAACGACGTCGGCGACCACATGACCGGCGATTCGCACATCGGGCAGTCGGGTGATGTCCACGCGCTGGTAGTCGGTGGTTTCGGCCGCGGCGCTGCGCACGATGTCGAACAGCGACACCGGATTGCGCCAGCGCCGGGCGGGGCGTTCCCCACCGAGGATGATCAGGTTTTCGGCATTGCGTCTGGCGCGGGTCGCCAGGTGGTCCAGTGCGAACAGGGTCTGCAGATAGTTCGGATCGTCGGCGTCACGTTCTGCCTGGTCGAGCACCTCGAGCTGCCGGTGCACCACCAGCTGGCTCCGATGGGCGATGTTGACGAAGACAGCCCGGACGCCGTTACGGGTGGCAGCCTCCGAAGCGGCAGCCGATATCGCCGCGAACTGTGCCTGGTTGAAGGCGGCGGCCACATCCCCGATCTCGTCGGCGCCCGGATCGAGTCGGACGACTTCATTGTCGATCTGCACCTGCTCTCCACGGCGTAAACGGCTCATGATGGCGGGCAGGCGTCGCTCGGCCAGGTCGGTGGTGTCGGTGCGCAGGCGCACCAGCCGGCGAGCCAGCCGGTCCGCGGCGACGAGCGCGGCCGCGACCGCGATCACCGCGATGGCAACCGCCGCGAAAGCGGCGAGCATCGAGCGGTGCGAGATCCGGTCACCGGCCGCTTGCGCCGACACCCCGGCGGCGGCATTCTGCGCGCGCCAGAGTTCGAGTAGTCCGGATGTTGCGTGCGCGGCTGCTTCCGATGCGGCGTCGCCGACGATGCCGGCTCCGGGCGCGGCGACGATCAGCGCATCTTCGGCGGCGATGGTCGTGCGCCAGTCGCCGCTGTCGGACAACGCGCGCAGCCGATCTCGCTGCGGACCGGAAAGCTGCCATGCCAAGTGGTCCAGCGCGATCCGGTAGTAGCCGACCTCACGGGTGAAACGCTGCAGCTGTTCGGCGGTGAATCCGCGGGGTGTGGCCGCTGCGGCCAGCGCATGAGCCCGGGACATCGCCTCTACCGCGCGAAACATGGACAGCCCGGTACTCAATTCCCGCGCGGTGGCCGTATCGGGTGCGCGCTGCGCCGCGACGGCCGATCCGGTGGTGATGACCTCGACTGCTCGGTTGTAGTAATCGTAGGCATCGTCGGCGTTCAGCGTGCCGGCATCGATGCCCGAGCGGGTGGCGGGCAGCTTCGCGAGTACCGTCACGGAGTTGCCGAGGACGTCGCGGAATCCGGTGGGATCGATAGCGGCCAGCGCCTCGCCCATAGGAGTGAGGTCGGCAAGCGCGTGGTCGACGTGCGCGCGTGCCGATGCCAGAGTCGGGACCGGCTGTGCCCGCTGGGCGGCCACCATGGTCAGCTGCCGTTCCTGTTGCATCGCTTCGACCATGGTGACCACCGGCTCGAGTGCGCGACGGTTCTGGGCCGCCCAATCACGGGCGTGCTGGCCGGTTTGCAGGAAGTGACCTGCGGCGCCTACGGCGACGAGCAACAACGACATGCAGGGAATGGCCGCCACCGCGACGACGCGGGTGCGGATGCCGATCCGGGGCCTGAACACGGCCGAACGCTAAGGTGGCCACGTCTGCTCCCGGAGCCGGAATCCCGTTGAGCGGAAGTATTTTCGAAATCGCTTCCGGAATTGCTTCCGACCGCCTGTCACATGTGTGAGCCGCCGTCGATGCGGACTTCGGCGCCGGTGACGAAGTATGCGTCGGCGGAGGCGAGCATCGCGACCACCGCGGCCACCGCGTCCGGCTGGGCGAAAATGGCGCCGTCGGGAAGCGGCAGCATCGGCGCGGTCTTGCCGAACAGGGCGAAGTCGGCGTCGGCGGGTAGGCCAGGGCCCACGCTCTGCTTGGCTTCGCCGGTGCCGTCGGTCATACCCGACGAGATCGAGCCCGGCTGAACGGAATTGAAGCGGATACCCTGCTTGCTGAATTCCATGGCCAGCGCGTGGGTCATCGCCTGGACACCGCCCTTCGAGGCCGCGTAGGCCGACATGTACGGGTGAGCGAACTGCGCCGAGGTGGAGCTGAAGTTCACCACCGCCGGGCCGGTACCCTCGCGCAGCGCCGGCAGGGTTTCCCGGATCACCAGGAAGGTGCCGATGAGATTGATTCGGATCACCTGTTCGAAGTCGGCCACGGTGGTCTGCTCGAAGTGTGCCGAGCGCAGAATCCCTGCCGCGTTCACCAGCGCGTCGAGGCCGCCGAGCTCCCGGACCGCTTCGGCTACACCGGTTTTCACCGACTCCTCGGCACCGATGTCCATGACGACGGTGGTCAGGCGCTCTGCGTCGCCGCCTGCTTTGGCGTGCGTATCCTTCAGACCGGCGGCGCTGATGTCCGCGGCCGCGACCCGGCCGCCCTCGGACAGGATGCGCAGAACCGTCGCCTGTCCGATTCCGGATCCGGCCCCCGTCACCAGGACTCGGCGGTCGGCGTAGCGCTGCAGCGTAGTCATTGTGGTGGTACTCCTTTGTTCGTCACCGATGCGCTCAGCATGCTCAGGCGCAGCGATTGTTCAACAGGGTGATTTCACTGGCCGGGATACTGGTTGCGATGCGCCGCGATCCAGTCGGTGATTGTGCGTATCGTCGCAGCGAAGGCGGGATGGTCCGGCCGGTGTACTCGGTATTGCCGATGCTGTAAGCGACCGAAAGCGTTGAGCTGCGGAGAGGGTCGTCGTCCCGGTCGCAGGCGTATTACTTCCTGCCCCGGAGGACGTGCAGGTCGATAATGGTGACCACGCTTCCGCTGAGCGGGAAATTCGCTCAGCGCCTTCGTATCACGCCGGTAACGTCCGCCGGGCGAACAGATTCGGGAGGTCGCGAAACGCCGCACCCTGTCCGAGAGAAGCGCAGTGGAGCCGGCCGAAGGCCGCGCGGACACCTTGCGAGCCCGACATGTGATTCGCCCTGCCGCGCCGGCCGATGCGCAGCGACAGATGGAAGGAACTCCGATGGGCACGTCGACACAGCGGCACCCCCTGGAGACCGTTTTCGACATGCTGCTTGCCGAGCTGCGTACCCGTGGGATCGCCTGCAGCGAACCGACGGACCCGATCACCGACCCGGCATTCATCGCGCTGCTCACCGAAACCTATGCGATGGCGCCGCACGAGTATCCGGCCGATGCGCCGCTCGACGTCCCCGCCTCCCAGCCGGAATCGCATTACCGCCGGATGCCGCCGAAACTGCGCTGCTGCCGACCTTCCGGATTGGCGTTGCCGAGAGTCCGCTCTTCTCGCCTGACACTCACACCGGACGGAGTCGGACTCCGCTCGCGCAACTGCTGCGCCAGCCGAGATACTTGCGGGCTGGATCTCGCTGTGCCTTGAACGAAGGAGATTGCCGATGAGTATCGTTCAGAAGATTTCCACCCCCGCAACGGCACCGGAAAATCCGGATGCGGGACCGTTGGTGGTCGACGGCCTGGAAGGTCTGCGTGGTGCAGTCGGCGCTGTGCTCGGCCCTACGAATTGGGTCCTGATCGACCAGCAACGGATCGACGGCTTCGCCGAAGTGACGGGCGATCACCAATGGATTCATGTCGACGTCGAACGCGCGAAAAGCTCACCGTTCGGGTCGACGATCGCGCATGGATATCTCACGCTGGCGCTGTGCAATCTCTTTCTGCCGCAACTGATCAACGTTCGGAACGTCTCCATGGGGGTGAACTACGGTGCCGACCGCGTCCGGTTCCCGGCTCCCGTGCCGGCGGGGTCGCGCGTGCGTGGTAGCGGCGAAATCCTGGCGTGCACCGACGTGCCAGGAGGGGTGCAGGCCACTATCCGAGTGACTGTGGAAATCGAAGGATCAGCAAAGCCGGCATGTGTAGTCGACAAACTGAGCCGCTGGATCGAATGACGGCGCGTTGCACAACCGACGACCGCGGCAGCTGCGAGACCGGCGAAAAAGGATTCGGCAAGAAGTGAGGATGTATGCGGCTAGGTGGAAAAGTCGTTGCGGTCACCGGGGCCGGCAACGGGATCGGGCGGCAGGTCGTACTGCGGCTGCTCGCCCGCGGCGCCAGGGTCGCTCTGGTCGATCTGAACGGTGACTGGCTACAGCAGACCCGAGCGCTCGCCGCGGACCACGCCGATCGGATCTCAGTACACATCGTCGATGTCACCGACGTGGCGGCGGTGAACGCGCTGCCGGCGGCTGTCATCGCCGAGCACGGGCAGGTCGACGGGCTGATCAACGTCGCGGGTGTGATCCACCGGTTCGTTCCGGTCTCCGCCCTGGAACGCGGCGAGATCGAGCGCGTCGTACAGGTCAATTTCTGGGGCACGGTGAACATGTGCCTGGCGTTTCTCCCCGAGCTGCGGCAGCGGCCTCAGGCCGGACTGGTCA
Source organism: Nocardia sp. 852002-20019_SCH5090214 (assembly GCF_001665865.1). NCBI lineage: Bacteria > Bacillati > Actinomycetota > Actinomycetes > Mycobacteriales > Nocardiaceae > Nocardia > Nocardia sp. 852002-20019_SCH5090214. The sequence continues at coordinate 122,481 of NZ_LZMK01000045.1, forward strand.
ACGTGGCGAGTTTGGCAGGCCTGCTGCCCTTCGCGGGGCAGACGATTTACAGCGCGACGAAGGGTGCGGTCAAACAATTCAGCGAAGGGCTGTACCAAGAGCTCGCCGACACGGACGTCGCTGTCACCACCGTCTTCCCGGGCAACATCAGCACCGACCTCAGCCGTAATTCGGGAGTCGCGATGATCGACCCGGGTAACCGTAAAGTGCCGGCCACGACTCCCGAGCACACCGCCCGGCGCATCGTCGGCGGCATGGAGAAGGGGAAGTTCCGCGTCGTGGTCGGCCGGGACGCCGGCCTCCTGGACAGGCTGGTACGGCTTTCGCCGCGCTGGACGACGGATCTGATTTCCCGACAGATGAAGACCGTGCTCTGAGCCCAGTACCCGCGATCGACGATCTTCATCCATACGAATAGCGGTAACCCCCGCGGGCAGCCGACATTCCGACGGCGATTACGGTGAGAGACGGGAGGAAGACGGGAGCGCCGCCGCATCCTGCCCCCCGGGAAACCGCCTCTCACCAGGCAATCTACAAGCTACGCCCGATAATCAGCTTCATGATCTCGTTCGTCCCGCCATAGATCTTCTGGATCCGAGCATCCGTGAACACCCGTGAGATCGGGTATTCCGCCATGTACCCATATCCGCCGAACAGCTGGAGGCATTCGTCGGCGACGCGGCATTGTTGTTCTGTCAGCCACCATTTCGCTTTGGCGGCGGTGGGGATGTCGAGCTCGGCGCGGAGGTGTTTGGCGACGCAGTCGTCGAGGAAGGCCCAGGCGACCGAGGCGATGGTGTCGCATTCGGCGAGGGTGAATTGGGTGTTCTGGAAGTTGAAGATGGGTTTGCCGAAGGCCTGGCGTTCCTTGGTGTAGGCGACGGTCATCTCGACGGTCTTCTCGATCGCTGCCGCGGCGGCGACGGCCAGGATCAGACGCTCCTGCGGTAGTTGCTGCATGAGCTGGATGAAGCCGGTGCCCTCGGTGGCGCCGAGGAGGTTGGTCTTCGGGACGCGTACGGCGTCGAAGAACAGTTCGCAGGTGTCCTGGCCGTGCTGGCCGACCTTCTCGAGGTTGCGGCCGCGCCGGAAGCCGTCTCGGTCGGTCTCGACGGCGATCAGCGAAACCGATTCCGCGCCTTTGCCTTCGGAGGTCTTGGCGGCGACGATCACCAGATCGGCGAGCAGGCCGTTGGAGATGAAGGTCTTGGCGCCGTCGATGACGTAGTGGTCACCGTCGGCGACCGCGCGGGTGCGGATGCCCTGCAGGTCGGAACCGGTGCCGGGTTCGGTCATGGCGATGGCGGCGACGATCTCGCCGGAGGCCATCTTCGGCAGCCATGCCTGCTTCTGTTCCTCGGTGCCGTAGGCGTTGATGTAGTGCGCGACGATCGTGGAATGCACCGGGTTGCCGAGGCTGGGCGCCATGGCGCGGGTCTGCTCGATCGCGATCACGGCCTCGTGGGCGAAGGTGCCGCCGCCACCGCCGTACTCCTCGGGGATGGAGATGCACAGCAGACCCAATTCGCCTGCGCGGTTCCAGATTTCGCGGTCGACGTGGTGCTGGCGGCCCCAGCGATCCTCGTTCGGTGCGCACTCCTTCTCGAAGAAGCGGCGCGCCAAATCGGTGAGCGCGTCGAGATCTTCGTCCATCCACGGGGACCGATGCACCGGCACGGGGAAACTCCTCTGGTCGAATACAGTGTTCGTTCGCCAAGGTAGGAGCGCGCCGCGCGGCAGCCAATGACCGCAGCGCTCGATCTTGTGACCGGATCGCTCAGGGCGCGGCGGCGGGACCGCGATAGGAACCGGGGGAGCTGCCGGTCCAGCGCCGGAACGCGCGGGAGAAGGCGCTGGGTTCGGAGAATCCGAGCCGGCGCGATATCGCTGTCACCGTCTCGCCGCGCACCAGCGCCGCGATCGCGGCATCGCGCAGGATCTGTTCGCGGATGCGGCTGGGCGAGGTATGTTCCTCGCTCAATTTGCGCCGCAGTGTCGCGGGGCTGACGGACAGTTCGCCGGCGATCTGTTCGACACCGGGCCAGTGCCGTGGTCCGCCGCGCTCCAGGATCCGGCGCACCTGCGCCGCGGTGGACACCGAATCGTCGCCGCGGCCGATCACGGCCTCGGGGGCGTTGCGCAGGAAGCGCAGCAGATCGTCCTCGTCGCGCACGAGGGGTGCGGTGAGCAGGGCGGCATCGAACACCAGGGCCGGATGGGGCGCCGAAAAGTGCACGGGCGCATCGAAGATCAGGTCGTAGTCGTCGAGATCGTTGGGCGGATAGGGGACTTCGACGCGCAGCAGTCGCAGCGAGCCGCCCACCGACCAGTCCAGGAAGCGGTAGACGACCATCAGCATGGTGTCGATGATCAGGCTGTGTGGATGACGGATATCGCTGAGGTCGAACGCGATTCGCGCCTCGCGGGCGTCGGTGCTCAGCTGTAGCGGCGGAAATCCCGGCAGGGCCTTCTGGAACATCCGGAACCGGAGCAGTGCGGTGGCGAGATCGCGGGAACCGAGCAGGGCGAAGCACACCAGCCGGAAGGTGCCGCGCGGCATCGGGTGACGGCCCAATCCGAGTAGTTCGTCGTCGGTGCTGCGCCACAGTTGCTGCACCAGATGCACGGCTTGCCCGACGGTGACGCGGGCGCGGCCCTGGTTCAGCAGTTGCGGCGCGATGCCGGCTTCGGCGAGCAGTTCCCCGGTGTCCCACCCGCGCCGGCGCGCCAGGTCGACGATCGCGTGCACGCGCCCGATGGGCAGCGTGAAGGCGGTCGACGGCGGGGGCACTCGGCGACGCTATCAACGCCGCGTTCCGGCGCTCGTGACCGCCTCGGCGGCCGGATGTGCCGGGTTCGTCCGCGTGCACGACTACCATCGATCTTCCCGCCGTGGCGCGGGCGTTCCGGTGTCGGAAGGAGTGCGATGAGCCCTGCGACGATGGCCGCCTGGCAGGTGGTGCGGCCCGGTCCGATCGACGAATCCCCGCCGGTCCGCGCCCGGATCCCGATTCCCGAGCCGGCCGCGGGAGAGGTGCTGGTGCGAGTGCTGGCCTGCGGCGTGTGCCGCACCGATCTGCATGTCGCCGAGGGTGATCTGCCGGTGCACCGGCAGCGGGTGGTGCCCGGTCACGAGGTCGTGGGGGAGGTGGTGGCTGCGGGTGCCGGAGCGACGGCTGTCGCGCCCGGTGACCGGGTCGGTATCGCGTGGTTGCGCAGCACGTGCGGGGTGTGCGCGTACTGCCGCCGCGGCGCGGAGAATCTGTGCCCGAATTCGCGCTACACCGGATGGGACGCCGACGGTGGTTACGCCGAATATGCCACGGCGCCTGCCGATTACGTGTATCTGCTGCCTTCCGGGTATGCCGACGCGGAATTGGCCCCCTTGCTCTGCGCGGGCATCATCGGCTACCGGGCGCTGCGACGGGCCTCACTGCCGCCGGGGGGACGGCTCGGTATCTACGGTTTCGGCGGCAGCGCGCATCTGGCCGGCCAGGTCGCCCTGGCTCAGGGCGCCGAGGTGCACGTGATGACCCGCGACGCCGCCGCGCGGGAGTTGGCCCTGGCGCTGGGCGCGGCCTCGGCGCAGGGCGCGGCCGACCCGCCGCCGGTGCCGCTGGATTCGGCGATCCTGTTCGCGCCGGTCGGGGACCTCGTGCTGCCCGCGTTGGAGGGGCTGGACCGCGGTGGTGTGCTGTCGATCGCGGGTATCCACCTCACGGACATCCCGGTGCTGAACTATCAGCGCCATCTGTTCCAGGAGCGCGAGATCCGTTCGGTCACGGCCAACACGCGCGCGGACGGCCGCGAATTCCTGGAATTCTGCGCTCGGCACCGGATGCAGGTTCGCATCAACCCCTATCCGCTCGAATCCGCCGACCGGGCCCTGGCCGACCTGGCACACGGCCGATTCGCCGGGGCGGCTGTGCTGCTGCCCGGAGCCCGCTGACCGCACCCGGTACCATCGAATTGGAACGCGTTCTAATTCATGACCGGGCCGGCGGTGCAGGAGGTTGCGATGGCGGCGGAGCGGCAGACGGCGGGCAATGGTCGCGGGGCGGCCGGCGGGCGCTTCGGTACGCGCGTATCGGGCACGACCTCGGTGCCCGCGGGGCGAATGGTGGATCTGCCCGGGCGCGGGCGGACCTATCTGGTCGATATTCCGGGGCCCGAGGGCGCACCGACGGTGATCCTGTTGCACGGTCTGGTGACCACGGCGATGCTGAACTGGTTTCCGGCCCTGGCGGAGTTGTCCGAGCACTATCGGGTGGTGCTGTTCGACCAACGCTGGCACGGGCACGGAATCCGTTCGCCGCGTTTCGATCTCGACGAACTGGCCGACGACGTCGTCGCTGTCGCGGAGGTGACCGGCGTGGACCGGCCGATCCTGGCGGGGTACTCCATGGGCGGCATCGTCGCCCAAACGGTCGCGCACCGGCGCCCGGACCTCGTCGGCGGCCTGGTGCTGTGCGCGACGACTTACCGTTTCCGGGAGAAATGGCGGGAACGGCTGTTCCACGGCGGGATGGCGCTGCTCGCCGGGGTGATGACCGAGACGGCGGGTCGTAGAGTGGCGGAGGCGGCGACCAAACTGCCGCATGTGCCCGAAATATCCTGGGAGACAGGGCGAATGGATCGCTGGGCGCTGGCGGAGCTGCGCACTACCAGCGGGTGGGCGATGACTCAGGCGATCGCCGAATTGGGGCGCTTCGATTCCTCGCCGTGGCTGTCGAGCCTGCGGGTGCCCACGGGCGTGGTGATCACGACACACGACCGCGCGCTGCCGGTCTATCGGCAGCTGGAGATGGCGACAATGATCGCCGGCGCGGAGATTTTCCTCGTATCGGCCGGACATGCGGCATGTGTACTCGAGGCGGACGCCTTTGTCCCTGTGCTCCTCGAGGCCTGCGCGGCGGTGGCCGCTCGGCGGGAGAGCTGAGGCGCTCAGCGCTGGGTCTGAGCCGCCTTCAGTAGCGCGGAGATGCTGTCGTGTACGGCGTCGGCCATCCGGTCCGGATCGGGAACCAGTTCACGGCAGGCGATGAAGCCGAAATCGAGATCGCCGTTGGCCGACAGCACCGTGACGTTGAGGCCGGCGCCGTGGAAGACCGGGCCGAACGGGAACAGCGCGTCGATGCGGTAGCCGAGGAAGTACAGCGGCTGCTGCGGTCCGGGCACATTGGAGATCACCAGGTTGTGCACCACCGGATGCCGTTCGGCGAGTTTGAACGACGAATAGGCGCGCACCGCGATCCGGAAGGTGTTCGGCGGCGCGTATTCGGCCCAATCCTGCAGGAAGTCCGCGCCCAGGACTTCGTGTTCCTCCTTGGCGCCGACGTTGGCCTCCGCGATGAGCCGCAGCCGTTCCACCGGATCCTCGACGTCGGTGTAGAGCTGGGCGAACAGCGTCGACACCTTATTGACGCCGCGTTCGTGCCGTGTCGTCTCGTGGGTGGAGACGGGCACCGAGGCGATCAGCGAGGTGTCCGGTAATTCGTCGTGTTCGCTCAGGTATTGCCGGAGCGCCCCCGCGATGACGGTGAGGACGACATCGTTGATCTTCACGCCGAACGCCGCCCGGATCTCCTTGATATCGGCGAGCGGGGCGGTGGTGAAGGCGACGCTGCGATGACGGGTGATGGTGCGGTTGAACGGCGTGCGCGGCGCGGTGAACGGAATTGCCATGCCCTGTTTGTCGGCACGCCTGCGCTGCACCATCCCGCCGAGCTTGCCCAGCGTCTTGGGCACCATGCCGACCACGCCGAGTTTCGCCGGCATCCGCACCAGCCCTTCGGCCGCGAGGGCGAGATCGTTGGGTTCGGCGGACTTCGTGTCGGTGTCGGCCGGCGGATCGGGGTAGTGCACACCCGGCTCGGCATCGCACAGATAGGCCATCATGTTGGCGCCGGTGACGCCGTCGACGGCGGCGTGATGGTATTTCGACACCACGGCGACCTTGCCGTCGGCCAGGCCCTCGATCACCCACATCTCCCACAGCGGCCGGGCGCGGTCCATCGGCTGTGCGGCGATGTCGCCGACGAGTTCGGCCAGTTCCTTCGGGCCGCCGGGGGAGGGCAGCCCGAGGCGTCGGACGTGCCGGTCGAGGTCGAAGTCGTTATCGGTGACCCAGACCGGGTGGTCGAGGTCGAACGGGACCCGATGGACGCGGCGGCGCATGGAGGGGATCAGGTGCAGGCGGCGGCCCAGTTCCTCCTTCAGCGCGGTGAATTCGTAGTCGGTCCCGTCGGCGGGCGGGTCGAGAATCAGCAGCGCGCACACGTGCAGTAGTTGGGTGTCGGTCTCCAGGTACAGAAAGCTGGCATCCAGCCCGGTCAGTCGCTCCATACCTACAGACTATTAGAACACGTTCTAGTTTTGGCCGAAACGGCCGGGGAGTTCGGTCACATTCCGGTGGGTTTCGTGCCAGCGATCAGTTGCGAGACGGTCACGAAACCGTAACCGCGCGAACGGAGTTCCGCGACGATGCGCGGAATCGCTGCCGCCGCGGCCGACTGGTACATCGCATGCAACAGAATGATCGAACCCGGCCGGGCGCGGTTCACCGTCTTCGAGACTATGGCATCGGTGCTCGCCCCACCGGCGGAATCGGATTCGACATCCCACATCACGGTGGTGCGGTCGTGGTGCGACAGATACCAGGGGAGTGCGACCAGCTTCTTTCCGTAGGGCGGGCGGAAGGTCACCGGGCCGTGGTATCCGGTGCGCTCGATTTCGGCGTCGGTGCGCTCGACCTCGTCGCGGACCGTGGCCGGGGTGACGAAGACCAGCCGCGGGTGGGTGTAGCTGTGGTTACCGAGCTCGTGCCCGGCCGCCGCGATCTGCGCCCCGTAGTCGCGATGGGCCGCCAGGTCGCGGCCGACGAGGTAGAAGGTGGCCGGAACATGTTCGGCGGCAAGGGTTTCCAGAATCGCGGGGGTGCGGTCGGTGGGGCCGTCGTCGATGGTCAGCGCGACGACCTTTGCGCTGGTGTCGACGCGGTGGACCAAGCGGCCGGCGACCTGGAAGGTCCGCGAATTCATCAGGACGTAGGTGCCGATCGACAGCACTGCCGCGAGGACGACGACGATCGCGCCGCCGAGCAGAAGCCTGCGTTTCACCGGCGAAACCTACCACCGGACACCGGGTCCGGTGGTAGGTGCGGATCACCAGTGCAGGCCGGGCAGCCGGTTGACGATACGAGCCGCGGGGGTGGGCAAACCCATCAGCGGCTGCACCACCGGCGCGAGCGCGAGCAGCGGACTGCGGCCGCCGGTCTCGCCCGTATCGGCGGCGGCGCGGCCGTGCTTGGCCGCGGTGGATTCGCCCGTCCGCCGGAAGCCTTGGTGCAGAATGGCCTTCTTCACCGAGGGCATGACCGTGTCGATGACCTGGGCGAAGGTGCCGATCGGAGTGTCGATGCGCGCGGGCCGCTCCTCGAGTGCGCGCACCACGATCGCCGCCGCCTGTTCAGGGCTGTGCACCGGCAGTGACCGGTACATCTCGGTCGGGGCGATCATCGGCGTGCGCACCAACGGCATCCGCACCGAGGTGAAGGTGATGCCGGCGTCGGCGTTCTCGACCGCCGCGATCTCGCTGAAGGTGTCCAGTGCCGATTTGCTCGCCACGTACGCGGCGAAGCGCGGCAGTTTGGTCTGCACCGCGATCGAGGAGATGTTGACCACGTGGCCGAATCGGCGCTCCCGCATGGCCGGCAGCAGCGCCAGGATCAGCCGCACCGCTCCGAAGTAGTTGACGGCCATCGTCCGCTCGAAGTCGTGCATGCGGTCGGTGGAGTTCAGCACCGAGCGGCGGATCGAACGCCCGGCGTTGTTCACCACGTAGTCGACATGGTGATGGTCGGCGAGCACCTGCTTGACCAGCAGTTCGACCGCCTTCTCGTCGGTGATGTCGCACGAATAGCTGTAGGCGTCGCCGCCCTGCTCGCGCACCTGGGCGGCCGCCGCCTCGAGCTCGTCGACCCCGCGCGCCACCATCAGCACCGTCGCGCCGCGCTGCGCCACCGCGTGCGCGGTCGCCAGGCCGATCCCGGAGGAAGCGCCGGTGATGAGCACGATGCGGTCGCGCAGCCGGTCCCCGCCGCCGTGGCGGCGCGCCCGGTCGGGATCCAGGTGGGCGCGCCAGTACCGCCACAGATTCTCGGCGTAGGTGTCGAAGGCGGGGACCTCGAGATCGGTGCGGCGCAGCAGCGCCCGGGTGGAATCGGAAACGAATTCCGACGCGAACGAGGTGTGCGGGGCGACCTCGGCGGGAATGCCGAACTGGCTCAACAGGAAATCGCGCGCCGCGGTGACACCGGGCAGCCGGTTCAGCGTTGCCATTGCGGTGTGGCTGCCCGGCACCGGGCCCAAGCCGCCGGGTGCGCCGGCTGCTCGCGACAGCGCGCCGTAGATTTCGGTGAACGGCTGCGGACGCGGGTTGACCAGGTGGAAGGTGCGCTTGTTCAGCCCCGGGCGGCCGATGAGCTCGACCATGGCCTGGGCGACGTAGTCGACCGGGACGATATTGGTCGCGCCGAGATCCGGCAGCGGCAGCGGCAGCCCGCCCGGGAGCGCGGCCAGCCGCGCGATCGCGGGGAAGAAGTAGTACGGACCGTCGATCTTGTCCATCTCGCCGGTGCGGGAATCGCCGACCACGATGGCCGGGCGATACACCCGCCAGCGCAGCCCCGCGCTTTCGCGGACCAGTCGCTCGGCGGCGAATTTCGTTCGGTGGTAAGGAGATTCGAGATTCTGGCCGAGGTCGAAATCGTCTTCGAAGAATTTGCCGCGATGGTCACCGGCCACCGCCACCGACGACACGTGGTGCAGCATCGCATCCAGTTCGGTGGCGAGCGCGATCACCGCGCGGGTGCCGTTCACATTCGCCGCGTAGGCGGATTCCTCATCGGCGGTCATGTCGTAGACCGCGCCCAGATGCACCACATGCTGTGCGGCCGGCGGTTCGTCCACCAGCCCCAGCCCCTCGGCCGTCAGGTCTCCGACCAGCGGAAACACCCGGTCGGTGGCATTCCATCGGGCCGCGAGTTCGGCCAGTTTGGCCGCCGAGGCCTCGCGTACGAGCACGTGCACCACGGCATCGGAATCGGAGGTGAGCAATCCCTCCACCACGCGACGTCCCAGAAAACCCGTTCCACCGGTCACGATATAGGTGGCCATAACCCCTCCTTGCATGTCGAACATGTTGTCGCACAACGTTGTTCGTCCGACATGCGTCGGTGGATGCGGACTGAACGAATCGGCCTCTATCAGAATCGAGGTCGCTGTAGGAACCCCTGCGTGCCTAACTGGTGAGTAACTTTAGCTGGCGGCGAGTTGTGCCCGCAACCAAGCGGCGCCCCCTGTGGTGTGGGACTGGTCACCACGTGGGAGCGCCGATCGGTATGTGTAACAACGATTTTGATGTAACTCGGAGACGCATCTGGCTACTTATTGGCAACCTTCCGGTCGATTGTCCAAGAGCGTCGGAGGTCGGTTCAGCCTTCGCGGCGGACCGGGAATTCGCTTGCCAGATCCGCGAATACGGCACTGTTGAGATCGAAGGCGCGCCGGCACTCGCCGAGTACTCGCTGCTTCTCCAGATCGTCGACGGCCAGTTCGTCGAGCAGGGTGCGGTAGCCGCGCTTGAATGCGGCCGGGTTCGCGATCTGATCGAACACGTAGAAGCGCACCCCGTCGCCACGCTTGGGCAGCTGCCACAGCTTCGCCGCGGTGCCGCGAATGACCTGACCGCCGGACAGATCACCCAGATAGCGGGTGTAGTGGTGGGCCACATAGCCCGCGGACCAGGTCAGTGCGCACTCGGTGATGCGGGCGGCGTACTCGGCGGTGGCGGGCAGGGCGTCGATGTCGTCGCGCCACTGCGGCCCGCCCAGATGCGCCAGATCGTCCTCGAGATGCGCCAGGCGCGCGAGTTCGGGCCGGATGAACGGACCGGCGACCGGATCGTCGACGAGGGTGTCCCAGTGCGCCTCGAGCGCCCGGTAGATGTGCCAGAGCTGGCCGGTGTAGCGATAGAACGCCCGGACGTTCAGGGCGCCGCCCAGCATGTCGCTCATGAAGGTGGAGTTCTCGGCGCGTTCGTGCTGTTCGGCGGTGGCGGAGCGGATCTGCGCGGAGAACGGCACGGGCTGCTCGGTGGAGGTGGCGTCCGGCATGATCGGAGATTTCCTCGCTTCGTGGGGCGACAAGTATGGGTAACCTAACTTCGCCTCCGACGATACCGGTCGACAAGCGTGACGGAATCAAACTTTCGGACGAGAAACCCGCGCGCGGCAGTGTGCGCGGCGACGGCGGCCGCCGATGAACTGCCCTTTTGTCGCCGACGGCGGACGAGTGAACAAATCGTGCAAACCTCACCGCCTTTGCGAGTTTTCCGGCATTTTCGCGGAGGTTTGCACGAAAAGTTCGGCACAACCGCCTGCGACCGTGTTCTCCATGCGGATCGACGTTCGGTGCCGGCCGCGGACATAGTTCGTGGGCGCGGTCTTCCCGCCACAGCAGGGCGAGTATGCGATGCCGGTAATGCGGCAGAACCCTTGCGGATCAATCGCTTCGGGGTGGGTGATCATACTTCTCGATCGTGGCTTTCGATGTGGATCGGTCCTGCAGGGCCAGCTCCCACGGCCCGACGTTCACGTCGAAGTTCTTGCCGAAGCCGACCCACTTGCCCGCCAGCCGGGTGGCGGTGAGTTCCGACAGCAGCTGGATCGCCCCGAAATACCGTGCGCCTTTGTAGTAGCCGCTCGGTGCAGTAGTTTCCGACCAGGTGCCCGTCGCGATATGCCCGTCGAGGGTGAGGTCGAGTTCGAGTGTGCCCGCCGCCGACTTCGGCAGGCTGCGTACGGTGAGCCGCTGCTCGTGCTGGAGCACGACCACGTAATGCGAGGACGTAAAGGTCTGTTCGCGGCCGGAGGAGTAGAACTCGTAGCGGGACAACCAGATTCCGGAGTACGTGCCGGAATTGGGCTGCGGTGCGGACTGGCCGGGATGGCGTTCCCGGGGGACGTCACCGATGGCTGAGTGGACTTCGTGGCCGGCCGTGTCGTCGCCGGACAGGCTGCGTCCGGCCATCACGGCGCCGAATCCGAGGCTTTCGATGGGCAGGCGCATCACCTGTTCCAACGCCCGCGCATGCGACGGGCGGGGATTGGCGGTCGCGCCGGATTCCCATCGCTGCACGAGTCGTTTCGTCGCACTGGCGCATCCGGCCTCGCGCAGCATGCGGGCGAGATCATCTTGGCTCAGCAGCCGCGCCGTGCGGGCGGCGCGCAACGCGACGTTCGGCGTTCTCATGCGCCCACCGTAGAGCAATGACGCCTGAATGTCGCCCCGTTTGTGTGCTGATTGACGCCGTTTTCGTCGTCGCCCGGCGGCGGTGGTCCGCGCGAATCTGTCCGTAGTTCCGGCGCCGGGAGCTTCGGTTCCGGGCGCCGGGGGATTCCGAACCGAACAGCGAGGGGTGTGTGCGATGTGGGTCTTGTTCCTGCTCACCGTGGGATTGCTCGTGGTGACTGTCGCGCTGGTGCGCCTTCCGCTGCGCGGCGAGGTGCGTCGCCGGGATCGGCGGTCGTGAGGGATGCGTGCCCGGTCGCGCTGGGGTGGGTGCATCCGGAGTCGCCGTGTCTCGACTGGGATATCGCTCAGGTACGGCGGCTGGCGGTGCGGCTGGGCTATCGGCTGGTGTGGGCGCCGGAGACGAGTCGGATACCGCTCGCTGATCAGGTTCGAGCGGCCGGTGCCGACGTCGTAATTGCGCCGTCGACAGAGCATTTCGACTTTCTCGCCCTGAATTCTGTGATGGCCGTCGCCGACGTCGCAACCGTGAATCCGCGGTTGTCGTTCGCGCGGTGGGCTACCGGTGGGCAACCCAACTGAGAGCCGTTGTGGGGGCGGGGTGACGATAGGGGTGGTGGCGCGTTTCGGACGGTGTGGTCCGGTGCGGCGAAACGAGTGTTTCCGGACGTTCGCCCGCCGCGGGCGAACCGAACTATTCGGGCGAAAGCGACGAGTTCGGACAAGCTCGGACAAGTCGGACGCATGGTAGCGCGCGCGAGACTCCTTGTGTTACAACGGTTTTACGGATAGTTCCCTAAGCTAATTAATTATTGAGAGGCGGCGGAATGTGCGGAATCGCGGGCTGGGTGGCGTTCTCGGACGACCTCACCCGGCAGCAGGGGGTTGTCGACGCGATGACCGAAACCATGGCCTGTCGCGGGCCGGACGGGCGGGGCACCTTCGTTCGTACACACGCGGCACTGGGGCACCGACGGCTGGCCATCATCGACCTGCCGGGCGGGACGCAGCCGATGACCGTACCGACCCCGGCCGGCGACGTAGCGATGGTGTACTCGGGGGAGGCCTACAACTTCCGTGAACTGCGCGAGGAGCTGCGCGGACTCGGGCACCGCTTCGACACCGACAGCGACACCGAGGTGGTATTGCACGGCTATCTGCAATGGGGTGAGTCCGTCGTCGACCACCTCAACGGCATGTACGCCTTCGCGATCTGGGACCAGCGCGACCAGAAGCTGGTGATGGTGCGCGACCGGATGGGGATCAAACCGTTCTACTACTACCCGACCCCCGACGGTGTGCTGTTCGGCTCCGAGCCGAAGGCCATCCTCGCCAACCCGCTGGCGGCCGCGACCGTCGACCTGGACGGTCTGCGCGAGCTGTTCGCCATGACCAAACAGCCCGGCTGGTCGCTGTGGAAGGGGATGGAAGAGGTGCTGCCGGGCACGCTGGTCACGGTGGACCGCAACGGAATTCGCACCCGCACCTACTGGCGGCTGCATGCCGTCGAGCACGCCGATAGCCAGGAACGGACCGTCGCCCGGGTGCGTGAGCTGCTGACCGACATCGTCGATCGCCAGCTCATCTCCGATGTGCCGCGCTGCGTGCTGCTCTCGGGCGGACTGGACTCGAGCGCGATCACCGGCCTGGCCGCGGCCCGGCTCGCCCGCGACGGCGAGCAATTGCGCACGTTCTCGGTGGATTTCGCCAACCAGGAGCAGAACTTCGTTCCCGACGAGATGCGCGACACCCCGGATTCGCCGTTCGTGCGGGAGGTGGCAGCCCTTGTGCGCTCGGCCCATCGCGACGTGATGTTGAATCCGGCGGATCTGGCCGATCCGGCGGCGCGGCGCGCGGTCGTCACCGCCCGCGACATTCCTGTCGGTTTCGGCGATATGGACACCTCGCTGTATCTGCTGTTCGCGGCGATCCGGCAGCAATCGACCGTGGCGCTGTCGGGGGAGTCGGCCGACGAGGTGTTCGGCGGGTATCGCTGGTTCCACGACGAGGTGGCACTGAAGGAGGACAACTTTCCGTGGCTCGCGTTCAACAGCGCCCTGACCGGCGACTCCCGCTGGCAGATCCTGAACCCGGCCCTGCGTGAACGGCTCCGGCTCGAGGAGTTCGTCGCCGACCAGTACAGCGCGGCGGTGGCCGAGGTCGAGCACCTCGACGGCGAATCCGAGGTCGAACACCGGATGCGGACTGTTTGCCACCTGCACCTGACCCGGTTCGTCCGCACGTTGCTCGACCGTAAGGACCGCGCGTCGATGGCGGTCGGCCTCGAGGTGCGGGTGCCGTTCTGCGACCACCGCCTGGTCGAATACGTCTACAACACCCCGTGGTCGCTGAAGACGTTCGACGGCCGGGAGAAGAGCCTGCTGCGGCATGCGGCCGAGCATGTGCTGCCGGAATCGGTCGTGCGGCGCGTCAAGAGCCCGTACCCGTCGACGCAGGATCCGGGCTACGCGGCGGTGCTGCAGCAGCAGGCGAAACATGTTCTCGCCGAGAGTGATTCACGGCTGTTCGACCTCATCGACCGGCAGTGGCTGCAGCGGGCGGTTGCCCTCGACCCGGCGGGCATCGACAGCGCCGAGCGCGCCGGATTGGACCGCATCATCGATCTGCACACCTGGCTGGAGCTGTATTCTCCGCAACTGCAGCTGGATTGAGCGCTCGTCCGGGCCGGCCCCGTCCCCCCTCGGAGCCGGCCCGGACGCTGTCCATGCTAGTCAAATACCTTGCCAGCCGTTTGCTCGCGCGCCGGAACAAGCACGTGAACATTATTTACTAATAGGTGTTCACAAAACGGGTGTGGTGTGGTTCACTTCATAGGAACGTGTTCCAAAGGAGGTACCGTGTCCGCGCCGTCTCTGCCGTCCATCAGTCACGATTTCGATTTCACCGACCCCGATCTGCTGTCGCAGCGCCTGCCCGTGGCCGAATGGGCCGAACTGCGCCGCACCGCCCCGGTGTGGTGGGTCGACCAGCCCAACGGAGTGAGTGGATTCGACGACGGCGGCTACTGGGTGGTGAGCCGGCTCGACGACATCAAGGAGATCTCGAAGAACTCCGAGGTCTTCTCCACCCACGAGAACACCGCGGTGATCCGTTTCAAGGGCGACATCACCCGCGAGGAGATCGAGATCCAGCGGGCCATGCTGGTCAACACCGATCCGCCGGCGCACGACAAGCTGCGCCGCATCATTTCGCGCGGCTTCACCCCGCGTGCGGTGGAGAGCCTGCGGGCCGCGCTGCGCGAGCGGGCCGAGCGGATCGTGCACGAGGCGAAGAAGACCGGCGGCGGCGACTTCGTCCAGCAGGTGGCCTGTGAGCTGCCGCTGCAGGCCATCGCCGAACTGCTCGGCGTGCCGCAGGAGGATCGCGTCAAGCTGTTCGAGTGGTCCAACCAGATGATGGGCTACGACGACCCCGAGTACGCCGACAGCTACAAGATGGCCAACGCCCAGGTCATGGGCTACGCGTGGAACCTCGCCGAGGAGAAGCGCAAATGCCCGGCCGACGACATCGTCTCCCAGCTGCTCAACGCCGATATCGAGGGTGAGGCGCTGGGCTCGGAGGAGTTCGCGTGGTTCGTCATCCTGCTGGCCGTGGCCGGTAACGAGACCACGCGCAACGCCACCACCCACGGCATGAAGGCCTTCGTGGACAACCCGGCGCAGTGGGAGCTCTACAAGGCCGAGCGGCCGCGCACCGCGCCCGACGAGATCGTGCGCTGGGCGACCCCGGTCATCGCGTTCCAGCGAACCGCGTTGTCGGACACCGAAATCGGCGGTCAGGCCATCAAGAAGGGCCAGCGGGTCGGCCTGTTCTACTCCTCGGCGAACTTCGACGAGGAGCGTTTCGACAAGCCGTTCGACTTCGACATCATGCGAAACCCGAACCCGCACGTGGGTTTCGGCGGCACCGGCACCCACTACTGCGTCGGCGCCAACCTGGCCCGGCTGCAGCTGGATCTGATCTTCAACGCCATCGCCGACGTGATGCCCAACCTGCGTGAGGTTTCCGAGCCGGTCCGGCTACGCTCGGGCTGGTTGAACGGAATCAAGAGCTGGCAGGTCGCCTACGAGTGAGCGCCGCGGCCGCCGGGGCAGCGCCCTCGGCGTCCCCGGTCTCCGGCGGCCCAGGACACAGCGTGCGTACCGGCCTCGACGTACCCGTGACGTCGGGGCCGGTGCGCATGCGACGAAGGACGACGCATGACAGCCGCACGACGGGGCCGGATGCCCGCGGTCAGCGACGCCGACATTCGGCGCGTGGCCCGCACGCTCCTGGTGGAGCAGGGACCCGAGGCGGTGACCCTGCGCGCCATCGCGCGTGAGCTGGGTATCACCGCACCCGCGTTGTATCGGTACTACGCCTCCCGCGACGACCTGGTGGGTGCGCTGCGCAGCGATATCTGCGCCGACCTGGCCCAGGAGCTCGCCGAACAGGTGGCCGAGTTGCCCGAGGACGGCATGGTCCAGCTGTTCGCCATCTGCAAGGGTTTCCGGCAGTGGGCCCTGGCTCACGCCCACGAGTTCACGCTCGTCTTCGCCTCGCCGGCCGGGGGGTCGGCCAGCGCCATGCGGCAATTCGACGAACCGTTCGGCCGCATCTTCCTGGAGGCCGCGGGCCGGCTGCTGACCACCTACGACATCGTCACCCCGCCGACCGATGTGATCCCGCACGCGCTGCGCGAAGACCTCATCGGATTCCAGACCGAACTGCTCACCGTGCTCGCCGAATCGGGGCAGAAATTCCCGGCCGAGAAGCTGGACCTGGGTGTCACCTATCTGATGATCCAGTTCTGGGCTCGGCTGTACGGGCATGTCACCCTCGAAGTCTTCGGCAACTACCCGATGCCGGTCGGCAACCCTGATGCGCTGTTCGATGCGACGCTGGCCGATCTGGCCCGCTCCATCGGGTTCGCGGCCTGAGGCATCCCGGGCCGCGAACCCGGCGGTCTCAGGTGAAGTCGTCGGGGCGCACCCCGGTGACCCGCCGCAGGATCCGCGGCCGGCGCAGCCACCGGGCGAACCACTCGCCGAGCGTGATACCGCCGCCGAGGGCACAGCCGACCACCAGCGCGGCGAACATCTGATTCAGCCCGACCAGCAGATCGTCGTTGATCAGGGCGAACAGGCCGCGATAGACCTTGAGACCGGGAAGCAGCGGAGTGATGCCCGCGATGGCGACGACCAGCGGGGGCGTCACCGCGCGGCGGGCCAGCAGACCACCGGCGAGACCGATCGCGGTCGCCGAGACCGCGGCCGCGATCACCGGCCCGAAACCGGCGTGCTGCACGAACAGGTAGCACACGGTGATCCCCGCACCGCTGATGGCGGCGACGGCGAGGGCCCGGCGCTCGGCATAACAGGCGAGCGCGAACGCCGCCGCCGCCACCGCACCGGCGGTGATCTTCAACGGCAGATTGGTGATGTCGTAGGACGGCGACATGTCGATCGGCGGCACCTGGGCGCCGAAGGCTTGCGCTCCGCGCAGTGCCAAACCGACCCCGCCGATGATCGCACCGGTCATGACCAGCACTTCCAGCATGCGGGCGGCGGCCGTGATCGGTGCGCCGGTGATCGCGTCCTCGACCGCACCGACCAGCTGTAAACCACTGAGCAGCACGGTGATCCCGGCCGCGACGATCACGCTGGGATTGGTCTCCAACCCCTCGGCGAAGGTCTGCAGCAGTATTGCGGGCAGGGTCGCGATGATGCCGCCCATCATGTTCTGGAAGAAGAAGGGCAGGCCGCGCTTGTTCAGCTCGCGGTTGCATCGGTCGATCAGCAACGTCGTGGCGAAACTCACGGCCGCGACCAGCACGCCACCACCCAGCAACAGCGCGATGGACGCGGCCAGCAACGACCAGCCGAAGGTGGCGACCCACCGGTTGTAGGGGTGCGGGGCGGTGGTGATCGCGTCGAGGGCGGCGTGCGCCTCCTGAGGCGGCACCACCTCGCGGCGGATCCGCCGGGTGAGGCGGTCGACGGCCGACAGGCGAGTGAAGTCCAGCGAGCGGTACTGCACCACCCGCATGGTGCTGGCGGGCGGCAGCGACGGACCCCGATCGGCGGAGATGCGAATCGAGTTGTAGGTCACATCGATATCGCACTGCGCCAAACCGTATGTCGCGGCGATGAATTCGACCTGTGTGCTGGTGTCGGTCACGGCGGTGCCCGACGCGAGCACCACCTCGCCGACTCGCTCGGCCAGGTCGAGCACCTCGGTTACCGCGGCGTCGTCGGTGAGATCGATCGGCTTCAGCGGGGCCGGTGCCTCGACCACCGAGTCCACCGTGGCGCGCCGCTGGGCGACCAGCCGATCGGTTACCGCTCCCATCGCCCGATGCCACAACGAACTCGGCCGGGTTTCCGGCCCCGTGCGGACGAGTTCGGGCTCCAACTCATCTGTCACACTGCACACGGTAGCCGGAGTCGCCGCGCGGCCCGGGGTCAGCTCCCTCACGCCGCCGGAAGCGGCGAATAGAGCAAACCGCTGGTTATCGTCGGTGCTTCCCAGTCCCGCTACAGTCGATAACCATGGGCACCGATACGGCTACGGGTACTGAAGCAGCAGATTCCGTGAGATCGGACTCCGCGCAGTCGGAGGCCGGGACATCGAGCACCGGGACATCGAAGAACGGGAAGTCGACCGCCGACCATCTGCGGGCCGCGCTCGACGGCCCGTGGCGCGAGGTCCGCGAACAGGCGCGAAGGCAGTTGGTCGACGACCGGTTGTTCGGTGATCCCTACCTCGACTACCGCCAGGCTCGCGCGCGAGTACTGGACCAGATGCGCCTCATCGCCGAATTCGGTTATGCGGAAAAAGGTTTCAGCCTGGAGCACGGTGGCACCGGCGATCCCGGCGGGGCCGTGACCGGCCTGGAGATGCTCGCCTACACCGATCTGTCGCTGTGGGTGAAGGCCGGCGTGCAGTGGGGTCTGTTCGGCGGCGCGGTGGAAAACCTCGGCACCGACCGCCACACCGACATCGTCAAACGGCTGCTGTCGCTGGATCTGCTCGGCTGTTTCGCGATGACCGAATCCGGGCACGGCAGCGACGTGGCGAATCTGGAGACCACCGCCACCTACGACCCGGCGACCGGTGAGTTCGTGGTGCACAGCCCGACCGCCTCCGCCCGCAAGGACTACATCGGCGGCGCCGCCGAACACGCCCGGATGGCGGCCGTCTTCGCCCAGCTGATCACCGGCGGCGAGAGCAAGGGCGTGCACTGCTTCCTCGTCCCGATCCGCGACGAGGAGGGCAACGACCTGCCCGGGGTCACCACCTCGGACTGCGGTCTCAAGGGCGGTCTGCCCGGCGTCGACAACGGTCGCATCGAATTCGACCACGTCCGGATCCCGCGGGAGAACCTGCTCAACCGCTACGCCGACGTCGAACCCGACGGGACCTACCGCTCCGATATCGAGAACCCGAGCCGCCGGTTCTTCACCACGCTGGGCACACTGGTGCGCGGACGGATCAGTGTCGGCGGCGCGGCCGCCGCCGGTGCGCGGGTGGCGTTGAGTATCGCGCTGCGCTACGGCGACAAGCGCCGCCAGTTCTCCGATCCGGACGACGGCAGCGAAATCCTGCTGCTGGACTATCGCAGCCATCAGCGCCGACTGTTCCCGCATGTCGCGCGGGCGTTCGCGCTGGCGTTCGCCCAGAACGATCTGGTGCGGCGCATGCACCTGGTGCAGACCGGGCAGAATCTGGACCCGGAGGCGCAGCGCGCGCTGGAGAAGCGGGCCGCCGGCCTGAAGGTCGCCCAGACCCGCCACGCCACCCGATCCATCCAGGAATGTCGCGAATGCTGCGGCGGCGCAGGCTATCTCACCGAGAACCGGCTGGTCACCCTGAAGGCCGACACCGACGTGTTCACCACCTTCGAAGGTGACAACGTGGTGCTGACCCAGCTGGTGGCCAAGGAGCTGCTCACCGCCTACTCGGACGAGGTGCGCGATCTCGACGCGCTCGGCTGGGTGAAATTCGCGGCCACCATGGCCCGCGACGTGGTGCGTGAGACCTCGGGTGTGCGCCAGCTCATCCAGCGCCTGCGCGACCGCTCCGACGACGGCGTCGACGAGGGCGATCTGTCCCGGCGTTCGGTGCAGCTGCAGCTGTTCGCCGACCGCGAGGACTATCTGACCCGCACCGCCGCGCACCGGCTGCGCGCGCGGGCCGAGGAGACCGGGCCGTTCGAGGCGTTCAACAACGCACAGGACCACATCCTCGCCGCCGGTGAGGCGCATATCGACCGGCTGGTGCTGGAGGCGTTCATCGAGGGCATCGCCGATATCGAGGATCCCGACGCGCGAGCGCTGGCCGACACCGTCTGCGATCTGTTCGTGTACTCCACCATCGAACAGAATCAGGCCTGGTACATCATGCACCGCTTCATGTCGGTGGATCGGGCCAAGTCGGTGCGCCGCGGTGTCAACGAACTCGTGGACCGGTTGCGGCCGGAGTCGGTCACACTCGTCGAAGCGCTCGGCGTGCCCGAGGCCATGCTGCGCGCGGCGATGCTCGACGACGCGAGCGTGCATCAGGGCGCGTGAATCCACGCTCGATATCGGCGGCCGGTGACGGTGGGGCGGTAGCCGGACGCGGCTATGGTCGACAGGTGCCCGCTCCACCGCCGGTCGCTCGAAATCGAGCGTATGTCGTTGCCGCCGCCGTCACCCTGATCGGCCTGCTGATCACCGTGACGGTTCCGCTGAGCTTCCCCGCCGGCGGGGGGCCGACGGCGTTCGATCGCGCGATCGGCGATCGCGTGCACGAGGGGTTGGACGCGCATCGTGGCGTCTACGATGCGCTGGTGGTGCCGAGCGACGCCTATATCGTGTTGCCGCTGTTGCTGATCGGTGTGCTCTACTGCGCCCGCCGGCGCGACTGGTGGGGTGCCGGATTTCTGGTGCTCGTCCCGGAGCTGGTGGTCGCGATCAACACCTGGGCTTTGAAACCGCTGTGGGACAGGCATTTACAGCACTATCTCGCCTACCCGAGTGGGCACACGGTCCAATTCGTCGCCATCGCAACGGGTTTGCTGCTCGTCGCCGCCACCGTGCGCTTGCGCCTCGTCCTCGGCATGGTCGCCGCACTCGCGCTGGCGGCCGTGGCGGTGGGCATGGTGGGTCTCGGCTATCACTATCCGACCGATGTCGTCGGCGGCACCGCGTTCGCCGTCGGAGCGGTGACCGCCTGCTGGGCGGTGACGACGGCACTGCGCATGCGGTTGGAGACCCGGCCGCTTCGGGCGGAGGCCGCCGGCGAGTCCGGCGCCGGCGCACCGGCGGAGTCGGGCGAGGATGCCGCAGGGGACAGCGATCGTACGGCGGGCACGCCCGCGGCCTGAGGGATGCCCGCGGCGGGCGCCGCCGGTCCGGCTCAGCCGGGGCCGAAGTTCAGGACCAGCGAGATCACGAACCAGACCACCCAGGCGGCGCCGACGAGCATGCCGATCGCGAGCAGGATGCGCAGCACCGCCCGGCCGGGATCGATGCGGTCCGCCTCCTTCGGATACAGGTTCCACGGGCTGTACCAGGGCATCGTGATCGCGACGGGGCGCCCGTAGGACTGATCGGCGTGGGCCTGTTCCTCCAGAAACGCTTCCGCCTGCGCCTGTTGCGGGCCGCCGTACCACAGCGTGGTGTCCACCGGTCCGCCGAAACCCTCGGCGACGAGATCCTGCGGGGCGGGCAGATACGGCAGAATGCCCAATCCGCGGAAGGTCAGCGCGACCTCGTTGACCGTCCACTGCGCCCGGCCCTGCGAGGTGAGCGCGGTCAGGCAATCGGCCAGCCGCCGGGGATCGTCGCCGAGCACCACCTGGAAGCCGGGATCGTTCCACAACTGGCGGATCGTCGGCTGGGCCCCGTGTGGCGGCACCACCACGACCACGCCCTGCACCACGCGCTGGCCCAGGCCGCGTTCGGCCAGCCAGTTCTGCAGGGCGTGGGTGTGCTCGCGGGAGCGGTCCAGCGGTGTGCCGCGATCGCCGCCCTCGAAACTCACCACGTGCCCGCCGACCCGCCACGGCCCGTTCAACGGGACCTCGAGGTCGCCGCTCACCCGCTCGACCAAGGCCTCGGCCTCGATCACCACGCAGGTGGTCGGCGTCCAGATCACCGCATCGAACTGATGCAGCCGGTCGGCGTAGAACAGACTGCAGTTGACCGTTGCCACACCCTGCGGGTCACCCGGCCCCTTCCAGGTACGCAACCAGTCGATGAGGACCCGCTCGGCCAGGGTCCCGGCCGCGTTCTGCACTCGCACGAGCATTGGCGACCGCCCTTCCGTCGACACTCGATACCGGAAAGCATAAGGGGCACTACGGGTCCGGGGGAGACTTCGACGCGCCGGTGTCGGCATATCGTGTGCCTTCGCCGCCCGTCGGGGCAGTGGCGAAGGCGCCCGGTATGCAGACCGTCAGCGCTGGGCGGGCGCGGGATCGATCGGCGCGATGGGCAGCCGCAGCGCTCCGGGCGCGGTATCGGGCACGGTGGCGTAGTGGGGGGCGACCGGGTCGATGCGGCGGTAGCCCGCGCCCAGTTCCGGCCGCGGATCGGGTTCACCCTTGTTGGGCCAGAACGCCATCGCGCGTTCGGCCTGCGCGGTGATCGTCAGCGACGGGTTCACCCCGAGGTTCGCGGTGACCGCGGATCCGTCGGCGATATGCAGTCCGGGATGGCCGAATACCCGCTGATACGGGTCCACCACACCGCTTTCGGGTCCTTCGCCGATCACGCAGCCGCCGATGTAGTGCGCGGTGGCGGGGATGTTGAACACGTCCATGACCAGGCCGTGCACGTCGCCGTCGACCTTCTCCCCGAACCGGCGGCCGACCTCGTGGGCCAGCGGAATCCAGGTCGGATTCGGTTGTCCGGTGCCCTGTCTGGTCTTCAGCTGCCCCCAGCGGCGGAACGAGGTCAGCGAATTGTCCAGCGACTGCATCACCAGCAGGATCACCGACTTCTCCGAGGCGTGACGGGCGTTGAGGCTGCGCGCGAACACCAGCGGGTGCAGCACGATGGCCAGCAGGAAGCGCAGGAACCGGAACGCGCCGCCGTCGACGATCGGCACCGACATCGGGAACAGCGCGTTCTGCCCCTTGCCGTAGTGGCAGACCTCGACGTGGGTGTCGGGTTCGGGATGGATCGAGGACGTGATGGCGATGCCCTCGGCGAAATCGCTGCGCTGCCGGCTGACCACATTGAGAATGGCCTCGGAGTTGCTGCGGGTCAGCTCGCCCAGCCGGGGCGACAGGTTCGGCAGCACCTTGTCGTCGCGCATCTTGTGCAACAGCTTCTGCGTGCCCAGCGCCGCGGCGGCGAAGACGACCTGTTCGGCGGTGAAAGTCTTGCGGCCCTTGCGAACCCAGCGATCCGAGCGCTGCGTCTCGATGGCGTAGCCGCCGCCCACCATCGGACGCACGCGCGTCGCCGTGGTCAGCTCGAACACCTTCGCACCGGCCTGTTCGGCGAGGTACAGGTAGTTGGTGGGGGTGGTGTTCTTGGCGTTGTGCGGGCAGCCGGTGAAGCAGCGCGCGCAGTGGATGCAGCCGCTGCGGCACGGGCCGGCGCCGCCGAAGTAGGGGTCGTCGACCTCGACGCCGGGCTGCTCCTCGTTGAAGAACACGCCGACGTTGGTGGGGTGATAGGTATCACCCACGCCGAGATCGTCTGCGATGGAACGGATCACCTCGTCGGCGGGCGTGACGCGCGGGTTGGGCGCCACGCCCAGCATCCGCTTGGCCTGGTCGTAGTAGGGGGACAGTTCACTGCGCCAGTCGGCGATATGGGCCCACTGCTTGTCGGTGTAGAAGTTCGGCAGCGGTTCGTAGAGGGTGTTGCCGTAGATCAGCGAGCCACCGCCCACACCGGCGGCGGAGAACACCGCGCACTTGCCGAGCACGCTGATCCGCTGCGGCCCGGTCAGGCCCAGGCGCGGCGCCCAGATCGACTTGCGCACATTCCAATTCGAATTCGGAATGGCCTCCGCGGGCCAGCGCCGGCCGGATTCCAGAACGGCCACCCGATAGCCCTTCTCGGTGAGGCGCAGCGCACTGACGCTGCCACCGAAGCCGGAGCCGATCACCACCACGTCGTAGTCGAAGTCGGGCATGTCTTCCTCTCGTCACCGCGTTCACAATGAAACGGTTTACGACTCATTGTGTCACTCGCTAGTGTGCCATCCGGGCGGATGCGACCGGTAAACCTATCGTGCCGCCGTACCCGTCGCGGCGTGCCCGAATGGCGCGGCGGGATCGGTTCGGGTAAGCAACAGGCGTGAGCAACCGACCGGCCGGCGGGTCCGGCCCCGACCATCAGGCCTCCGAGCCCCCGGAGCCCGCGCGCGAGTCCGCGGACGCCGCGGTCGGCACGGAGACCGACCGCATTCTCACCGTGCCGAACGTGCTGAGTGTGCTGCGGCTGATCGGCGTGCCGGTCTTCCTCTGGCTGCTGCTGGTCCTGCATGCCGACGGCTGGGCGTTCGCGCTGTTGGTCGCCAGTGGCGTCACCGACTACCTCGACGGAAAGCTGGCGCGGCTGCTCGATCAGTACTCGCGGCTGGGCGCGCTGCTGGACCCGTTGGTGGATCGGTTGTATCTCATCGCCACCGTGCTCGGCCTGCTGGTGCGCGGAATCCTGCCGTGGCCGTTCGTCGTCGTATTGATCGGCCGCGACCTGATCCTGAGCGCGACGCTGCCGATCTATCGCCGCCGCAACCTCGATCCGCCGGAGGTCATCTACCTCGGCAAGGCGGCCACCTTCGCGCTGATGTCGGCGCTGCCGTGGCTGCTGGCCGGCCAGATGGATTGGGCGGCGGCCGGTTTCGGCCGGGCCTTCGGCTGGGCGCTGCTGTGGTGGGGTACGGCGGTCTACGTGTGGACGGGTCTGCTGTATCTGCGCAAGGCCTTCGCCGTCGCCCGGACCATACCTGTTGCGCCGCGAGCAACTTCGTAGCGGGTGTGGCGATCCGACGTGTCGGCACGGGTCGATAGAGTTGTGCCGAACGCCGGTCGGCCGACACCCGTGAAAGGACGCCCCGTGAGAGGAATCAGCCTGTGACCAACCTTCCCGAGGACCTTCGCTACACCGAGGAACACGAGTGGGTGCAGCGGATCGCGCCGAACCGCGTGCGGGTCGGTATCACCGATTTCGCGCAGTCGCAGCTCGGTGATGTGGTGTTCGTGCAGCTGCCGGCAGTCGACACCGTGGTGTCGGCCGGCGAGGCGATCGCCGAGGTCGAATCGACCAAGAGCGTCTCGGAGATCTACGCTCCGCTGAACGCGAAAGTCGTTGCGGCGAACGAAGATCTCGACTCCGAGCCGGAATCGCTGAACACCGATCCCTACGGCGACGGATGGATGTTCGAGCTGCAGATCGACGACGCCGAGGCACTCGATACCGCCCTCGGTGCATTGCTCGATGCCGCAGGTTACCAAGGAGTTATCGAGGGCTGAGTCAGCCTTCCCAGTTCTACCTGCACGGGTGCGGCCCAGCAGGGTACGGTCAATGCCAACAGATGTGCCGGCGGCCGGTGCCGGGAACTCTGCCGGAACTTGCCGGTGACACCTGACAGCGCGACAGCCGGTCGCGATGGGTGGCGACGGTGAGGGCAGTGCGCTCGGAATTGGCGCCGGATACCGGTACGGAAAATCGGTTCGAGGAGGAGAGCAAGGGTGAGCGAGAACAAAGACCCGGGATACGGGGAGAGCGCGGCCGAAACGACTTCGGTGTTCCGCGCTGACTTCCTCAACGAGGTCGACGCGTCGCGCTCCGGTGAGCAGACCGGCGAGCAGCCGGTGCAAGGGGTCGAGGGGCTGCCCGCGGGTGCTGCCCTGCTGGTGGTCAAGCGCGGTCCCAACGCGGGGTCGCGGTTCCTGTTGGATCAGCCCACCACGTCGGCGGGCCGTCACCCCGACAGCGACATCTTTCTCGACGATGTCACCGTGTCCCGTCGGCACGCGGAGTTCCGGCAGGACGAGGACACCTTCCAGGTCGTCGACGTGGGCAGCCTGAACGGCACCTACGTCAACCGGGAGCCGGTGGATTCCTCGGAGCTGCAGAACGGTGACGAAGTGCAGATCGGCAAGTTCCGGCTGGTCTTCCTGACCGGACCGCGACCGCAGGTCAACGAGCCGAGCGCATAACGGCCGAGGCGGATTCCACTGATGACTGGCGCAGCGCAATGGACACGCGGAGGAATGTCGATCGGCTCCGTGCTGGACCTGCTGCGTCCGGATTTTCCGGACATCACCATTTCCAAGATCCGCTTCCTCGAATCGGAGGGGCTGATCCGCCCGGAGCGCACGCCTTCGGGATATCGCAGATTCTCGGTCGCCGATGTCGAGCGGCTGAAGTTCGTGCTGACCGCGCAGCGGGATCAGTATCTGCCGCTGAAGGTGATCAAGGAGCAGCTCGAAGCGATCGACCGCGGCGCGGCGACCCTGGGTGTGCGTGAAGCGCGGGCCCGGGCCGACGGCGCCGGTGTGGACGGCTCGGGGCGTGCGCCCGAGTCCACCCGCACGGTGGGCGCCCCCGCGGCGCCCCGGCGGCTGGGTGTGGTGCCCGGCGAGGTGTCGCCGGACGAATTGCGTCTCGATCACGAAATGCGCGTCACGCGTGCCGATCTGCTGGAGCAGGCCGGGATAGATGAGAAATTTCTCACCGAACTGATACGCGCCGGGCTCATCACGCCCGGCGCTGCCGGATTCTTCGACGCCGAGGCCGTCACCTTGGCCCGCACCGCCCAGGCGATGAGCGAATTCGGTTTGGAGGCACGGCATCTGCGGGCGTTCAAGCTGGCAGCGGACCGGGAGGCGGCCATGATCGCCCAGATCGCCGCGCCGATAGCCAAGAGTCGCGACGCCGATGCCCGGGCCCGCGCCGAGGAGACCGTACGCGAGTTGGCGGCGTTGTCGCTGACGCTGCATACCAGCTTGGTGAAGACGTCGGTGCGGGCTTCCCTCGGCGGCTGAATTCTTCGCCTAGACTCGGTGATACGGCCTGCCCAGCTGGGCTCGTGCGGGCGGCCGGCGAGTATGGGAGGCCAGTGCGATGAGTGAAATGCGTGTGATCGGCATCCGGGTCGAGCAGCCCCAGAACCAGCCCGTGTTGCTGCTGCGTGAAGAGTCGGGCGACCGTTATCTGCCCATTTGGATCGGTCAGGCCGAGGCGACCGCCATCGTGCTCGAGCAGGAGGGGGTGACCCCGATCCGGCCCCTGACCCACGACCTGATCAAGACCCTGATCCACGACCTCGGCCACACCTTGAAAGAGGTGCGAATCGTGGATTTGCAGGAGGGAACCTTCTACGCCGACCTCGTCTTCGACAACGACGTGCGGATCTCCGCACGTCCGTCGGATTCGATAGCTATCGCCTTGCGGGTCGGTTGCCCGATCTACGCGGAGGAGCCGGTCCTCGAGGAAGCCGGGCTAGTGATGCCCGACGAACGCGAGGACGAGGTGGAGAAGTTCAAGGAGTTCCTGGAGTCGGTGTCACCGGACGATTTCAAGGCCACCGACAGTTGAGCTGTCTTGGAAGACACCGACAGCTGAGCTTCTCGCCCGGGTTACCGGCGACCGCGTATGGCGGTCAGGTGCTCTATACCTCACGTAGAGGGTGAGAAACACGCCGCACGCGGAGTTTGGCTCCATGCCCGTGCTGCCGAGACAATCGACAGAGTAGCCTCGACAGTTAGGCCGTTGTTCTTCTTCGGCGATGCAGTGAGGGAGTAGCAGTGGGAGACCGACCGCAGCAACCAGCACCCGACCCGCGGCCCACCGCGGTCGTGCAGCCAGGGCTGTTCCCTGACGACACGGTGCCCGACGAGCTGGTCGGTTACCGCGTTCCCAGCGCCTGCCAGGTGGCCGGTATCACCTACCGGCAGCTCGACTACTGGGCCCGCACCGGGCTCGTCGTCCCCTCGATTCGCAGCGCCACCGGTTCCGGCAGTCAGCGCCTGTACTCCTTCAAGGACATCCTGGTTCTCAAGATCGTCAAGCGGCTGCTCGACGCCGGGATCTCACTGCAGAACATCCGCATCGCCGTCGATCATCTGCGCAGCCGCGGGGTCGAGGATCTGGCCGGGATCACGCTGTTCTCCGACGGCACCACCGTCTACGAATGTTCCTCGCCGGAAGAGGTCGTCGATTTACTGCAGGGCGGTCAGGGCGTCTTCGGTATCGCCGTCAGCGGGGCCATGCGCGAGCTCACCGGCGCGATCGCCAACTTCCCGGCCGAACGCGCCGAAACTCACGAGGCGAGCGACCGGCCCGAGGACGAATTGGCCTACCGGCGCAAGGCGCGCGAGAACCGCAAGACCGGATAGTCGTCGCTCGTCGAATGTGATGCAGCCGACTGCGTGCTGAGCTGGGTCGGAAACATGGCGTTTACCGCGCACCGCTTAGACTGAGGGTGCGTCGCCGCCGTGCGGGAGAGTTCCGGGTTTCGTCCCGGACGCCGAAGGAGCAGCACCTCCCCGTCAATCTCTCAGGCATCAGGGACCGTACGGAGTTCGACGCCTCTGGAAAGCGGCGGCCGCACACAATGCGGGCCGCCCGCCCATGGGGAAAGGGATCGCGCGCGACCCCGAATCTCTCAGGCGCCACGACAGAGGGGGAGGGCCGACAGTCGTCGACGGTGGCACCCGGGGTGCCGGTCGACCCGCCCGAGCCTTGGAGCTGCCGTGACCCGTAGTTTCGCCGACCGCCACATCGGACCCGACACCACCGAACTGGATCGGATCCTCGATACCGTCGGCGTCGGGTCGATGGACGAACTCGCCGCACGTGCCGTGCCCGCGAGCATTCTGGACGCCGCCGGGGAGACCGGCCTGGACGCGCTGCCGACCGCGATCTCCGAACACGACGCTCTCACCGAACTTGCGGCGCTGGCACATTCGAACACCGTCGCCACGTCGATGATCGGCCTCGGTTACTACGACACCCTGACCCCGCCGGTGCTGGTCCGCAACCTGCTGGAAAACCCCGCTTGGTACACCGCGTACACGCCGTATCAGCCCGAGATCAGCCAGGGCCGGCTCGAAGCGCTGCTGAACTTCCAGACCATGGTCTCCGATCTGACCGGGATGGAGGTGGCCAACGCCTCCATGCTGGACGAGGCCACCGCGGCCGCCGAGGCGATGACGCTGCTGCAACGCGCCAACCGCAAGAGCACCTCCCAGCGGCTGCTCATCGATGCCGACCTGTTCCCGCAGACCCGAACCGTGCTGACCACCCGGGCCGAACCGCTCGGCATCACGCTGGTCGAGGCGGATCTGAGTTCCGGCGAACTGCCCGAGGGCGACTTCTTCGGCGTGGTCCTGCAGACGCCGGGCGCCTCCGGCCGGATCGCGGACCCGACCGCGGTGATCGCCGCGGCGCACGCGCGGGGTGCGCTGGTCGCGGTCGGCGCCGATCTGCTGGCGCTGACGCTCATCGCCCCGCCCGGGGAGCAGGGCGCCGACGTATGCTTCGGCACCACCCAGCGGTTCGGTGTCCCACTCGGCTTCGGCGGTCCGCACGCCGGATATCTCGCGGTGCGCACCGCACACGCGCGGCAACTGCCCGGCCGGCTGGTCGGCGTTTCGGTCGACGCCGACCGGGACCGCGCCTACCGGCTCGCGCTGCAGACCCGCGAACAGCACATTCGCCGCGAGAAGGCGACCTCGAACATCTGCACCGCGCAGGTGCTGCTCGCGATCGTGGCCGCGATGTATGCCTCCTACCACGGCGCCGACGGGCTGCGCGCGATCGCGCGGCGGGTGCACGGTCACGCCGAGCGGCTCGCCACCGGGCTCGGCGACGCGGTCGTGCACGAACGCTTCTTCGACACCGTCCTGGTGTCGGTGCCCGGTGGCGCCGAGGCCGTGGTCGCCAAGGCGAAGGGGCGCGGTATCAACCTGCGTCTCGTCGACGCCGACCATGTGGCGGTGGCCTGTGACGAGGCGACCACCGCGGCCCAAGTGGCGATCGTGCTGGAATGCTTCGGCGCCGACGGAGTGCCGGAGACGGCCACGCTGCCCTCGATCGAAACCCGGACCTCGGCCTATCTGACGCATCCGGCGTTCGCCCGCTATCACACCGAAACCGCGATGCTGCGGTATCTGCGGCAGCTGTCGGACAAGGATATCGCCTTGGACCGCAGCATGATTCCGCTCGGTTCGTGCACCATGAAGCTCAACGCCACCGCCGAGATGGAGCCCATCACCTGGCCCGGTTTCGCGCGCCTGCACCCGTACGCGCCGCTGGAGGACGCGCCCGGCATGCTGCGGGTGATCGAGGATCTCGAGCACTGGCTGGCCGCGGTCACCGGGTACGACCGGGTGAGCCTGCAGCCCAATGCCGGTAGTCAGGGCGAGTACGCGGGATTGCTCGCGATCCGCCGCTATCACCTCGACCGCGGCGACACCCACCGCGACACCTGCCTGATTCCCTCCAGTGCGCACGGCACCAACGCCGCGTCGGCGGCGATGGCCGGGCTGCGGGTGGAGGTCGTGAAATGCCGGGACAACGGCGACGTCGATCTGGACGATCTGCGCGCCAAGATCGCCGATCACGCCGACCGGCTGGCCTGCATCATGATCACCTATCCGTCCACTCACGGCGTGTACGAACACGAGGTGGCCGAGTTGTGCGCACTCGTCCACGATGCGGGCGGACAGGTGTACGTCGACGGCGCGAATCTGAATGCCCTTGTGGGACTTGCCCGTCCGGGTCGCTTCGGCGGCGACGTCTCGCATCTGAACCTGCACAAGACCTTCTGCATTCCGCACGGCGGTGGCGGTCCCGGCGTGGGCCCGGTCGCGGTGCGCGAACATCTGGCGCCCTACCTGCCGGGCGATCCGCTGCAGCCGGATTCGCACGCGGTGTCCGCGGCGCGGTACGGGTCGGCCTCGATCCTGCCGATCACCTGGGCCTATATCCGGATGATGGGCGCCGACGGCCTGCGCCGGGCCACCCTGACCGCGATCGCCTCGGCCAATTACCTTGCGCGGCGGCTGGATTCGCATTTCCCGGTGCTCTACACCGGCGAGAACGGCATGGTCGCCCACGAGTGCATCCTGGATCTGCGCGAGATCACCAAGCGCACCGGCGTGACCGTCGACGATGTGGCGAAACGCCTGGCCGACTACGGATTCCACGCCCCGACCATGAGTTTCCCGGTCGCAGGGACGCTGATGGTCGAGCCCACCGAAAGTGAGAACCTCGAAGAGCTCGACGCCTTCGCCGACGCGATGATCGCGATCAAGGGCGAGATCGACGAGGTTGCCGCCGGCACCTGGCCGGTCGAGCAGAGCCCGCTGCGCGGCGCCCCGCATACCGCCGCTTCGCTCGTCGGCGACTGGAACTATCCCTACAGCCGCGAGACCGCCGTCTACCCGCTGGGTGTGCACTCCGGCCGGGCCAAGGTATGGCCTGCGGTCCGGCGCATCGACGGAGCCTTCGGTGACCGCAATCTGGTGTGCTCGTGCCCGCCGCTCGAGGCCTACACCGACTGAGTTCTCGGCCGAGCGCGGGCGGTCACGCTTCGGCGGCGACCGCCTGCGCGTAGGCCTCGGCGAGGCGTTCGGTGGCGGTCGGCTTGCCGGTATCCGGGCGCGCGATGCCGAGGTGGCGTTCGCGCAGCTCGTCCATGAATTCCGCCCACAGTTGCGGGCCGCCGGCCTCGAGCAGTTCCGCGCGGACGCGCAATCCGGGGGTTGTCGGACGGTGTCGCAGGCCCCAGGAGGAGAGGGCGGCCAAGACCGGAACCAGCTGGATCGCGGGTTCGGTGAGGCTGTAGGTGGCGCGCTGTCCGCGGCGGACCTCGTCGCGGGTCAGCAGTCCGGCGTCGACGAGGGTTTTGAGCCGGTCGGCGAGGATATTGGAGGCGATGCCCTCCTCCGACCGGGACTGCAGCTGCCGGAAATGACGGCGGTCGCCGAACATGATGTCGCGCAGCACCAGCATCGTCCACCGATCGCCGACCACCTCGACGGCGGCGTTGATCGGGCAGCCCGACCGCTGTTCCGAAAGCTGTTCCTCGGACACCACACCTCCTTCGCCAACTGCTTGCATCTTACTAGCACTAGCGGCTGTGACGGTGCCCGAGATCCGCTGGCTGGTGAAGCCGGCGGCGAACGGCCCTACGGCGTGGTCAGCGCGTGGTTGACCGCGGTGCCGAAGGTCATGTCGTCGGAGGTGCTGACCTTGGTGTAGGTGCCGCCGGTCTTCTGAGCCAGATTCTGCAGGGTCTGCGCCCCCTGGCCGCCCACGACGATCACATCCACCCGCACCGGATGCGCGGCATCGGCGACGCCGGTGATATCGGTGATCAGCTGATCCCCGGTCACCGAGGAATTGTCGTTGGGGCCGCCGGTGATGAGCAGCACCGAATTCGTCTTACCCGGGGAATAGTTCTTCACCGCGCTGCGGTAGGCGGCCTCGAGCGACGGGTAAGTGCGGTCGGTGCTCGAACCGGCCAGCGTGACGTTGCCCAGGGCCGTGGACAATTCGGAGCGGTGTTGCGGTGTGAGCGCTTGGGTGGGCGCGACCATTCGATAGGGATTGCCGTCGGTCAATTGATTGGCGTAGATCCAGGCGCCGGCACCGAAATCCGGCGGCATCGTGTCGAGGGTCGACTGGACCGCGGCGAGAGCGTTGTTCAACCGCGACATCGAACCGTCGCTGGGTGCCATCGACGCCGAGGTGTCGATGAGAATGGTGGCCTGCACGCCCAGGACCGGATGGGCGAGCACCGACTGCACCCGATCGAGGACCGACTTCGCCGGCACCGCGGTGGGTGTGGCGGCCGCGGCGCCGAATCCGTTGTCGGTGAACAGCTTCTGTTGTTCGGGAGCGCGCAGGAAGTCGGCGAACATGCCGGCCGCCAGGTTCTGGGTCTTGTCGAC
Source organism: Nocardia sp. 852002-20019_SCH5090214 (assembly GCF_001665865.1). Lineage (NCBI taxonomy): Bacteria > Bacillati > Actinomycetota > Actinomycetes > Mycobacteriales > Nocardiaceae > Nocardia > Nocardia sp. 852002-20019_SCH5090214. Next base: position 154,707 of record NZ_LZMK01000045.1, read on the forward strand.
CCAGCTTCCGGTGAGCATCGCGGCGGGATGATCGGCGACCGGCGCGGCACCGGTCGGATGGAACAGCGCGACGCTCGGCCGGGTCTTGGCTTGCTGCTCGGTAACTGCTACCGCGTGGATTGGGGAGTTGGGGCCTTGCGCGGAATCGGCGACCGCCGCCAGCGCGGAGGCGGTGTCCCCGGATTCCGGTGCGTCGGCGGCCAATCCGGAGATGGCGGCGATGACCTGACCGGACGCGGCGGATTCGTCGGTCAGCGGATCGGAGCCGGAGACGGCCGACCCGACCGCGACCGCGGCGGCCAGCGAATCGTCACCCGGTGGCATCGCCATCCGCAGCGGACCCCAGCTGCCGAGGCCGATATCGCCGAGCGACCCGCGCTGCAGGCGCGCCAGATCCGACCAGCTGAGGTTGGCCTTCTCCATCGCTTGCGCCAGGGTGCCGGGGGCGGCCACCGCGATCGGGCTGACGGCGATCGAGGCGGGCGTGCCCTGCACCAGTCCCGGAACCCGCATCTGCTCGACCGCCCGCGAAGAACTCGGAATCCAGAGACCGGGTTGTGGGCCGAGCTTGGCGTCCCAGTTCGGGGCGGTGAGCCCGGTCACCATCGCGGCGGTGGTCCGTTCGGTGACGGAGACCTTCGCGCAGTGATCGCGGACCTGGGGGTGGGTGGCGTTGTAGCGGTCGGCGGCGGCGCGCACGGGAGCGGCGATATCGGGATCGACGGTGACCGCGAGCGTCACCGGGCCCTCGATGCACTGGCCGGCGGCGCTGCGGTTCTCCGATGCCGAACGATTGCTGAGCCAGAACCAACCGGCGACCGCCACGATCAGCAGCAGGACCGCCACCACGGTGATAACCAAACCTTTGCTGACGCCCCGTGATCCGTCCGCGCTGCGATGTGTGCCCACGATTTTCCAGTGTATGGTCACGCGAAAACCGGCGCTCGACCAGGATCGGTCGAGCGCCGGGCTCGGATCGTGCGAGTGACGCGGACCACTCGCACGTGTCGTTCTCAGTCGCGGATCAGCTTGCCGCGGTCGAATTCGTGACCGCCCCACACACCGGACTGGCCGGTGCCGGCCGCGAACTCCGCGCACTGCCGGCGAATGGGGCAGCCGGCGCAGATTCCGCGCGCGTAGTCGAAGTCCTGCGACGGGTACGGGAACCAGGCATCGTGGTTCGGGTCACCCTTGCATGCGGCCTGGTCCCAGCTCTGTGTATCCGAGACCGGGAGCAGATCCACCAGGGTGAGTGCCGGAGTCGTAGTTGTCATATCGGATCCCTCCTTCCTCGGGATGTGCGGGTGTTCACTGTGCGCCGGTGGCTGTTCACTGTGCGCCCGTGGCGACGAGGTCCTTCCAGATCCGCCGTTGCCGCCGCTGCATGTCGGTGGGCGCCTTGGGTTCCCAGAGCAGTCGCATCCCGGCCTCGTCCGGGGTGCGGTCGGCCTTGCGGGTGTTGCACGGTCCGCAGGCGGCGACCAGGTTGTTCCAGGTATTGGGTCCGCCCCGGCTGCGCGGGCGGATGTGGTCGACGGTGCGGGCCCAGCCGGCGCAGTATCCGCACCGGTGACGGTCCCGCCGCAGCACACCCGCGAGGGTGGCCCGGCTCTCGTCGTGCACGAGCACGCTGTGCTCGAGATAGACGTAGCGCAGCAACCGGATCGTCTGCGGCAGAGCGATTTCCAGATGCTTGGAGCGAATCGGGAAATGCGGTTGCCGCTCGGCCACGGTCTCGGCGGTCCCGCTGATCACCAGCACGACCGCGCGATCCGCGCCGATATCGGTCAGCGCCTCGTAGGACGCGTTGAGGACCAGTACCTGGGCGTGTATCCAGTTGTCGGGAGCGAGAGTTCTTTCGGCGTGACGAGACAGCATGGGGGTCACCATGTTTCGTGAAAAAGTGGAACGAGGAGAGGAGGGGGAGCCGATCAGGCCTGCCGGAAGAGGCGACCGGATTCCCGCTCGGCTTGCCGCAGAATGCTCTGCGACTGCTCGACGCCGGTCGAATGTCGCTGCCCGGCAAGATCGTTCATCTCGTCGCGCATACTCTTCGGATACATCGGCCACCTCCTCCTTCCCGTTACTCGTCGAATGGCCCCGCTGTGCGGCGGGACCGGTTGATCATCGTTGTCATGGTGACACAGCGTTACCGCCGTTGTCGGGTCATTTTTTCGTCGCCGCAACCGATCCGGCGGGCGACGCGAACCCCCCGTTGCCGCAGTTACAGCGCTGGGGGTGTTCGAACTATTCCCTGACCTCGCGGAGTCGTGTGTGTGTTCGGCCACGCCGCGACCGGCGTAGGGCGATCGGATCTGTGGGTCCGGTCTTCAGCCTGGTGCGCATCTCAGCCTGCGCGGTGCAGCCCGAATCCGGTCGCGTCGCAGCCCAAGCCGTCCCGCAGTCGCAGGCTGCGGTCGTAATCGCCGCCGGCCTGGGTGCGGTACGGGATCGGCTCGATCGCGTCGATCCGCGACAATCGCGCCCGCAGGTCGTCGGCGATGGCGGAGAAACGTTCGGAGTCGACCCGGATGGTGCCGTGGACGAGGAACGGGGGCAGCACATCCATGCCGGGGTAGTAGAGGATGCCGTGGTGGATGGGAAAGAGCAGGTCGTCGATGTGGCCGTTGATGCCACGTTCGGAGTAGGCCGGCTCCCGTCCGCCGATGGAGACCACCAGCATGGCTCGCCGCCCACTCAGCGCGCCCGCACCGTATCGGGGCAGCGCCGTGCTGCCGGATCCGTAGGCGAAGCCGTTGGTGAACACCCGGTCCACCCAGCCCTTGAGGATGGCGGGCATCGAGTACCACCACAGCGGAAAGTGCAGCAGCACCGCGTCGGCCCACCGCAGTTTGTCCTGTTCAGCCGTGATATCGGCGGTCAGCGTGCCGTTGCTGTACGCCTCGCCGGAGGCCTGCATGAAGGTGCCCGTACCGGACTCACCGAAATCGGCGGCATCGGCCTGCGCCTTCCAGCCCATCGCATACAGATCGCTGACCACGACCTCATGTCCTGCGCCGCGAAGGTGTTCCACCGCAACATCTTTGAGAGCTCCGGTGAGCGAATCGGGTTCGGGATGCGCATACACGATCAGAATTCGCATATGTGGCGACAACGGTTCGATACCGCCGCGCATTCCCGCGCCCGAGCGCCCGGATGTGTCGCCGACAGGACCGGAATGTGAGATTTGCGTGACAAACTGGTTGAAAAATATTGCGCGGCAATCGAATTGTGGGAGCGGGCGTGCTGATACTCTGTGGCCAGGGGTCGCCGCAGATCTCCGTCACGACATCTTGGGGGAGTGATATGTCGACAGATCGACGAGTGCTCGAAAACTTGGAGACCGCCACCGTGACGGGCGGGGAGGGCGCATTCGCGCCTTCCAGCGCGGTCGCCGGCAAGCTGGAGGCCATTCGTGCCGAGGCGGGTCTTCCCGCGCTCGCGGCGGCGGTGTGGCGCGGGGGCACCCTGATCGGCTCATGGGCGAGCGGGGTGCGGAAACTGGGAGATCCGACGCCGGTGACGACGGCCGACGAATGGCATCTGGGGTCCGACACCAAGGCGATGACCGCGACGTTGATCGGTCTCCTCGTCGATCGCGGACAACTCGCTTTCTCCGATCGCCTCGACACCGTGCTCGCCGGTGAGACGATCGACCCCGGTTATCGCGCCACCACCATCGAACAGCTGCTCCAGCATCGCGGCGGCGCCCCGGCCGCCATGCCCGCCGACATCAAGCAGCGGATGTGGTCCGACGGCGATGACCCCGGCGCCCGGATCCGAGCCGTGCGGTCGCTGCTGAGCCGCCCGCCCGCACAGGCACCCGGCACGTACGCCTATGCGAATGCCGGCTATCTGATCCTCGGCATCGTGCTGGAGCGGATCGCGAAGACGCCGTGGGAGAACATGATTCGGACCGAGCTGTTCGCGAAGCTCGGCATGACGTCGGCCGGCTTCGGACCGCCCGGCAACGGCACCGCCGTCGATCAGCCGTGGGGGCATACGAATGCTGGGAACGCGCTCGAACCCGGTGCGGGGAACACGCTCGAACCCATTGCACCCGCGGATCCGCGCGCGGACAACCCACCGGCCTACGGACCGGCGGGACGGGTCCATGTCGGTCTCGCGGACTGGGGGAAATTCCTCACCATGCACGTCCGGGGTGCTCGCGGTGAGCCGACCTTGCTGTCCGCGGCGACGATGGCGCGTCTGCATCAACCGCCGCCGGGTGGCGACTACGCCGCCGGTTGGCGCGTCACGACCAGGGACTGGGCCGGCGGTGTCGCGCTGACCCATACCGGTAGCAATTTGCTGTGGCTGGCGACCACCTGGTTGGGGCCGGCGCGCGATGTGGCCTTCGCGACGGCGACCAACTGCTGTGCCGACTCCGCCGACAAGGCGCTGGACGACGCGACCTGCGTGCTGATAGAGGCCTTCGTCGGCGGGTGATCGTCGGCGCGTGCGATCGACGGGACCTCCGCGGCGAAGCCGCACGGACGCCGGCCGCCAAAGAGTGTTCCGAGCGCGAAGCAGCCCCGGTCGTTCGATACGACCGGGGCTGCGACGTCACGGTTCGCCGCGACAGGGTCACGACGAGTTTCGGATCAGCCCTTCGCGGCGAGCGCCTTGGCCTCGCGGCGGCGGCGGTGCAGGATGGGCTCGGTGTAGCCGTTGGGCTGGCAGGCACCTTCGAGGATCAGTTCCTTGGCGGCCTGGAAGGCGACGCTGCCGGCGAAGTCGGGGGCCATCGGCTTGTAGGCGGCGTCACCGGCGTTCTGCCGGTCGACGACGGGCGCCATCCGCTCCAGGCTCTCGACGATCTGCGCCTCGGTGACGATGCCGTGGCGCAGCCAGTTCGCCATCAGCTGGCTCGAAATGCGCAGGGTCGCACGGTCTTCCATGAGCGCGACATCGTTGATGTCGGGCACCTTGGAGCAGCCGACGCCCTGATCGATCCAGCGGACCACGTAGCCCAGGATGGACTGCGAGTTGTTGTCCAGCTCGTTGCGGATCTCCTCGGCCGACCAGTTGGTGTCGGCGGCCAGCGGGATCTCCAGGATCTGGTCGACGGTGGCGCGCGGGCCGCCCTTGGCGATCTCGGCCTGCCGCTTGAACACGTCCACCAGGTGGTAGTGGGTGGCGTGCAGGGTGGCGGCGGTCGGGGAGGGCACCCAGGCGGTGGTGGCGCCGGCGCGCGGGTGGCCGATCTTCTGCTCGAGCATGTCGTGCATCAGATCCGGCATGGCCCACATGCCCTTACCGATCTGCGCCTTGTGCTGCAGGCCGGTGGCCAGGCCCTTGTCGACGTTCCAGTCCTCGTAGGCCAGGATCCACTGCTGCTTCTTCATCTCGGCCTTGCGGATCATCGCGCCGGCCTCCATGGAGGTGTGGATCTCGTCGCCGGTGCGGTCCAGGAAGCCGGTGTTGATGAACACCACGCGGTCCTTCGCGGCCGCGATGCAGGCCTTGAGGTTGACCGTGGTGCGGCGCTCCTCGTCCATGATGCCGACCTTGAGGGTGTTGCGGGGCAGGCCCAGCACATCCTCGACCCGGCCGAACAGCTCGTTGGCGAAGGCGACCTCGTCGGGGCCGTGCATCTTCGGCTTCACGATGTACACCGAACCGGTGCGCGAGTTGCTGACCTTGGCGTTGCCGTTGAGCGAGTGCACCGCGATCAGCGAGGTGATCAGGCCGTCGAGGATGCCCTCGGGCACCTCGTTGCCCTGCGCGTCGAGGATCGCGTCGGAGGTCATCAGGTGGCCCACGTTGCGGACGAACAGCAGCGAGCGGCCGTGCAGGACCACGTCGTTGCCGTCGAGACCGGTGTACACCCGGTCCGGGTTCATGGTGCGGGTGAAGGTCTTGCCGCCCTTGCTGACCTCTTCGGCCAGATCGCCCTTCATCAGGCCCAGCCAGTTGTGGTAGCAGAGCACCTTGTCCTCGGCGTCGACCGCGGCGACCGAGTCCTCGAAGTCCATGATCGTGGTGACCGCGGACTCGAGCACGACGTCCTTGACGCCCGCGTCGTCGGTCTTGCCGATCGGCGATTCCGGGTCGATTTGGATGTCGATGTGCAAACCGTTGTGGCGCAGCAGGATCGAGCTCGGCGCGGACGGATCGCCCAGGTAGCCGACCAGGGCCGAGGAATCGGCCAGCCCGATGTCGGTGCCGTCCTCGAGGGTGACCTCGAGTTCACCGTCGACGATCTTGTAGGCCTTGGAGCCGACGTGCGAGCCGGTGATCAGCGGCACGGCGTCGTCGAGGAAGTTGCGCGCCCATTCGATGACCTTGTCGCCGCGGACCTTGTTGTAGCTGGTGCCCTTCTCCGCGCCGTTGGCCTCGGAGATGGCGTCGGTGCCGTAGAGCGCGTCGTAGAGCGAGCCCCAGCGCGCGTTGGCGGCGTTGATGGCGAAGCGCGCGTTGCTCACCGGCACGACCAGCTGCGGGCCGGCGGTGGTCGCGATCTCGTCGTCGACGTTCTGGGTGCCGATGGCGAAATCGGCGGGCTCTTCGCGCAGGTAGCCGATCTCGGCGAGGAACTTCTTGTAGGCGGCCTTGTCGTAGCCCTTGCCCGGGTTCTCGGCGTGCCAGGCGTCGAGTTTGCCCTGGATCTCGTCGCGTTCGGCCAGCAGGGCGCGGTTGCGGGGAGCGAGGTCGTTGATGACGCTCTCCGCACCGGTCCAGAACGCGGCGGAATCTACGCCGGAGCCGGGGAGCGCCTCGTTCTCCACGAAGTCGTGAAGAACCTTGGCCACCTGGAGCCCGCCGACCTGAATCCGCTCTGTCATCTACTGCCTCATTTCGAGAAAGCCGGATGGAAAAAGTACGCCTGTCATGTTACCCATGGGTAGTTGCGTGGTCGCGGTCGGCATCGATTGAGCAGGCCCGATTGTATCGTGGGCCACAACTGGGGTCGGCTGCCCCGGGTCGTCTCCGGGGCGATCAGGCCGTCCGGGCGAGCTGTGCGGTTTCGGTGTCGTGCGCCGGCTCGGGAAGGTGGCGGGTGCGCTGGGGGACAGTCGCCAGCAACAAGCCGCCCACGGCCCAGCAGCTCAGCACCGCCAGTGCCGCTGCCGAGCCCGCACCGCCGAAATAGGCGGTCGAGCGCAGCGCGGTGGCGGCCGCGCCGGGCGGGAGCAGTGTTCCCAGGGTGCCCCAGCCGGTCGGCAGCAGTTCCGGTGCGGACATGGCGCCGGAGAGTGGAATGCCCAGTGCGACAAAGGTTGCCGCGCCCACACCGAGTCCGGCGAGGCCGAGCACGGCACGCAGGCCGAGGAGTGCGAGTGCGATCGCGCCGATGGCCAGGGCGACCACTCCCGCGTTGGCGAGGTAATTTCCGGTCAGCACGTCGAGCCAGGTGTGCAGAACGGCGGTGACGGCGAATCCGGCGATGAGCGCGACGGCTACGGCCGCGCCGATCCGGGCGGTGCGGCCCAGCGCCAGCAGCGACAGGGCGGCGCCGGTCAACAGGCCGCCGATGACCATGGGGACCAGGGTGAGGCCGAATACCGCGCCGTGCGGGTCGGCGGCAGGCGTGGCGACGACATCGGTGACCACCGGCGCCGGCGAAAGCTGTTGCGGCATCGGGGTGCTGGGTGCGGGTTGGCCCGCGGCAGGACTACCGGGCTGCGGCGACTGCCCGGAATTCGTCTGCGGCGCAGCGGATCGGCTCATGCGCCGGGCGGCTTCGGTCAGGGCTTGGGCGACGGCCGGGCCGGCGGCGGAGGCGGTCAACACCTCCGGTCCGTTCGCGCCGATCACGATGGCGCCGTAGATATCGCGATCCTCGATGGCCTGAACGGCCGTCGTGCGGTCGGGATATGTCGTCGTGTCGATCGCCGAATCGCCGAGCGCGCCGAGGCCCTGGCGCACCTGTTCGACGGCGGGGGCCGGGCCGGCCAGCCCGACCGGGAGGTGACGTGGGGCCAGGTCGGAGGTCGGCCAGGCGAAGGCGGTGACCAGCACAGTGATCAGGGCGGACAGGGCCAGAACCGGTCCGAGAACGGTGGCGGGCGACGGTCGCATCGCAACTCCAAAGAGAAGGAACGTTCTTTTTGCATTTCGAGCATGCGCCCGCGGCCGGGAGATTGTCAAGAACGAACGTTCTTTTTATGATTCGGACATGCCGCGACTGACCGAACAGCGTCGCACCGCCCGGCGAGACCAGCTGATCGCTGCCGCCGTGCGCTGTGTGGCCCGGGAGGGATTCCACAAGACGACGATGTCGGCGGTGATCGCCGAATCGGGGATGTCGGCGGGGGCGGTCTACGGCTATTTCGCATCCAAGAACGACATCATCCGCGCGATCGCCGACTCCGTGCTCGGCCGGATGACGGCGAATCTGGCTCGGCTCACCGAGGGGGCGACGCCGGTGGCGCCGATCGATGCGCTGGAGTCGGTGCTCGGGCAGATCGCGGATCTGGCTCGCGACGGCGATATTCCGCGCGTCGCGGTGCAGGCGTGGGCGGAGGCCGGGCGGGACGAGGTGGTGGCCGGGATCGTCCGTGAACGCCTGGCTCAAGTCCGGAACGCCTGGCGGGAATTGCTCCTGCGCGCCCGTGAGGCCGGATTGCTCTCCGCCGCAGCCGATATCGACGCGCTCGCCCAGGTCATGCTCGGCGCGATGATGGGCTTCCTGCAGCAGTACCTGTTGATGGGCGACGTACGCCCGGATTCCTACGCTGCCGCCTATCGCAGTCTGGCGGGCGTCGGAGAGTAGGCGAACCGATCGCGAGATTCGTCGGCACGGTGCCGGGAGCTCGCGGTATGCCATCGTGAGCCGCCGGGTTTCGGGTCAGGCGGGAAGCTGACCACTGCCGTCGTGCAGCCAGGAGTTGCCGGACTGACCGGCAGGGAGATTACCGCCGGGGCTCGACCCACAGCGCTTCGGCCAGGACCCGCAGATCGCCCTTCGGCGTCGAAATGGCCACGCCGACAGTGCGTTTGCGCCCGGAGGCGGCGATCGGCCAGGACCAGACCAGGTACTTCTCCCCGGCGCGAACCGGTCCGATGCGACGGGTGGTGAGGGCGGCCGTGACGCCCCCGGGCCGCATTCCGGACAGTTCGATGGCTGCCCAGCCGCCGGGGCAGTCGACGGCCGACCAGATGTTCTCCGTGGTCAGATGCCCTCCGGGCCCGGCCAATTCGGCATCGGGAACCCAGGCGGCCGCGACGAGATCGTGGTCGCGCATCCGCCAGGGATACAGTCGCAGGCCCCGGCCCGGTGCATTCGCGGTGCCGCAGCCGTAGCAGTCGGGAATGGGCCGGCCCGCGGCGAACGAGTCGCGAGACGCGACCACCGCCTCTTCCCATGCGGGTGGCGGGGTGACGGCTAATTCCACCGAACCCGGGCTCGCCTCGGCGAGGATTGTGCCGTCGGAATCGGTGAGCACACTGCCGGATTCGGAATCGGTGATCAGGACCGGGGTGCGCACCGGAACACCGCGCCGGAAGTCGACGCGAACCTCACCGCCGACGCGATCGGCGAGCATGCCCGCCACGTAGCCGCCGAACGCCAGATCCGGATAACCGTGGATATGCGTGGGAATGGTGATCGCCGTACCGACAGTCATCCGCGTCCGAACCTCTCGATTGTGTGCCGACCCAGGGACCATAGCGGCACCCACCGACATCCTCGGGTCCGCCGGACGATCCGCACCGGACCGGCCCTCTCGCCGCGGCCGCCGAACCTGCGGACAAGGAAGTATCGACCATGGCCGCCGGAATCGGCCTAGGGGAGTGGTTGCGCGCCGCGCTGGTTCAGCATCAGCGCGATCAACCCGGTCTCCTGGCTCTGGGCGACGAGCATGGCCCGGGCCTGCTCCTTCACCGGGCCGGAGGCGATCTGCCGGTCGGCGGCGCGAGCCATCGCGATACCGCCCTCGTGATGGCGGTACATCAGTTGCAGGAAAAGGATTTCCGCGTCACGCCCCCGGGCGGCCGAGAGTCGGTCCAGTTCGGCCGTGCTCGCCATTCCCGGCATGCCGGCCGCCGACGCGGTGGTGGCGGGCCCGCTCGCCGCGTGATGGTGTGCGGAAACCGTATCCGCGCTCATCCATGCCATCGGGTGATCCGACATCGGGGCGGCGTTCGCCAGGCGCAGCCATCCGAGCATCGTGCCGATCTCCACCCGCTGCGACTGGTCGATCTGCTGTGCCAGCCGCAGTACCTGTGGGTCGACCCCGGGGTCGAGACGCTGCACCATCTGGATCGCCTGCTGATGGTGAGCGGTCATATCCTGGGCGAATCCGATTTCGGTGGCGTCGAGAACCGGTGCGGCGGTGTGGTTCTCGGGCAGGACGACCGGCCGCAGCGCAGCGCCGATCACCAACAGGATCAACGCCGCCGCCGCAGAGGAGCCCCAGCGCAGCCATCGCGACATCTAGGACCCCACGATCGAATGCTGGTCGGCCGGTGGTGAATACACGTCGTTGTCCAGCTGCAACACCATGAATCCGTTGTCGTTGCAGGAGGTCCACAGCTGGCTGCCGTGCCATTCCGGAGGCGCGAAACACCAGTCGGAGGACACGTCACCGAAGGCCAGCATCCCGGTGCGCGGTGACAGGGCCTGGGCCGGATCGAATTTCCCGTCCAGAATGGCGCGCGCCACCGAAAAGCCTTCCAGCGCCGGTGGTCCGATCAGCGAACCCAGTGCGTGCGGCGAGTTCCACAGTTGCAGATTCTGTCCGGTGCGGGCGGGCGGATTGAAGTAGGCGATCTCGTGCACCTGGAACGGATCGCGCACATCGAACACCCGGATGCCGGACGATTCCCACCCGCAGGCCAGTGCCGTCGGATTCTCGGGACGGTCGGCCGCGCAGTAGTGCGGGTCGTAGGAGAACACCGAACCGCCCATCGAGGAGGCGAGCATGCTGTCCTGATTCTCCGGCAGATCGATCCGCAACTTGATCTTCTCGACCACCTTGGGGTTGTTCTCGTCGGAGATGTCGACCAGTTTCACCCCGCCGGCTCCCGCCTCGTCGACGGTGAACAGATACGGTGTGCCGTCGTAGCTCACCGGCACGCTGTGCTGGGTTGCCCAGCCGTCGGTCCAGAACACCCGGCCGATGTGGTTGACCTGCGGATTCGGATCGCGCCGCTGAACCGCGCTGATATCGAGCACCGTGAATCCGCCCAGCGCCGACAGATACATGCGGTTGCCGTCGGGACTGATGCCGAAGCCGTGCGCCTCGATGCCGGTGAGCCCCTGCCAGATCACGTGCGGATTCGCCGGATCGGTGAGGTCGACCGCGCTGACGAAGCCGGGTGCGATGCCCGAGGCCCAATAGGTCCGGCCGTCGGGGGAGAAGCCGCCCTCGTGGGTGGTGATGGGCAGGGGCATGGCCAGGTTGGTGCCCGGCCCCGGATTGAGCAGCCGCGGATGCGCGCAGTCGGAGATGTCGTAGACCGACAGGTAGCCGGTACCCTCCAGGAACGGAACTCCGGTGCCCACCAGCAGTTTTCGCGCGGTGTTGACCTTCAGGCTCTCCCAGGTTCCGGCCATCATCGCCGGTTCGGTGAGGGTGGTGCTCAACACCGGATGCGCCGGATCGGAGGCGTCGATCACCTGCACGCCCTGGGCGGGACCGAGCAGATCCCCGGGGAAGAACGAGCCGGTGTAGGAGCAGTGGTCGTAGGTGGTCGAGGTGATGCCGGCGCCGTGGCCGGCATATCCGCCGACGAACGACATATTGCAGCTGTAGCCCTGTGTGCTGCGGCCGGAGGCGCGGTCGGCGGCCGGAACATCGCCCTGCATACCGGTTTCCGGTCGCGAGCCCGGGCCGCAGTCGGCCGGGGGCACCGCGACCTTGCCGATATCGAGGAATTGCTGCACCTGGGTGGCGATATCGGATTGCAGATCCGCCGACGCGCCGCCGACCGGCAGAATCGCGGCCGCGAGTAGGGCCGCGGCCGCGGCGATGAGTGGTTTGGGCGTGCGCCTGCTCGACCTCCGCGCCATTGCGGGACCCCCACCTTCCACAGTGAAACGGGTTAAGCGTCCCGCGCGCGGAGGTAGTCGGTACCGCCGGTTGCGGGCAATGCATCGAAACGGTAACCCACCCACCTTCTCATCGGGTCTGTTTTCGGGGAAAGCCGTCCGGGGCCACCGAGCTGTTGCGCCACAGCAACACGTGAGACAAACTCTGCGAATGGGAATGAAACACGTTGCAGTCATATCGGGTGCGGTGGCTGCCGCGTTGAACGCCGGAGTGGGAATGGCTGCGGCAGCACCGAATCCGGCCGATACGCCCCGGCAGGCCGTCGCCCGCGCGTATATCGATGCGCTGGTCTCACACGATGCGAGCGCGGTGCCGTTCGCGCCGGACGCCACCCGTGTCGAAGCCGGGTTGAAGACGGGCTATTCGGGCCCGCAATTGACACAGGAACTGAATCACGGCGTCCAATATTCGGTGATTCAGGACATTCGCGATCTGCGGATGACCGAATGCGGTGATGTGGTGACCGCGCGCTATCTGCTCGACTCCGGTGTCGCCGGGGTGCGGTTGATGACCGTCGACATCACCGAAACCTTCGTCATTCCCGACGGCACCATTCACACCATCAACGCCACCATCGACCCGGTGGTGTAACCGCGCCCGGCGCGGGACCGGAAAGCAACCGGAAATCCGGAGAGCGAGGAAAAGGTATGTCCGACAACGATGATCCGCGCGCGGTCGTGCGGCGGCTGTGGGCGGCGCTGGCCCGGCGCGACTGGGACGCAGTGGCCGCATCGCTCACCGAGGACTGCATCTACCTCGACGTGCCGACCGGTCCCACGCTGGCCGCGAAGGGGCCGGCCGATACCGTCAAACGCCTGCGCATCGGACTGGCCGGGCTGTCCGAATACACCAATCACGACGGGCTGCTGGTCGCCGACGGCCCGGACGTGATCTACGAGCACTCCGAAACCTGGGTGTGGCCGACGGGCGAGCGCGCCGAGCTGCCGTTCGTCTCCGTGCACCGGGTCCGCGACGGGCGCGTCTCGCTGTGGAAGGACTACTGGAACTTCGAAACCCTTACCGCGGCAGCGCCGCCCACGTGGCTGGCGGATTTCGCGGCGGCGGATATGTCGTGGATCTACGACGCCACGGCGGAATTGAGTATCCGCCGCGCGAACTGAGCCGCTCGGCGCCGTCCGCTCAGGACGGCCCGAGCAGTGCCCGGCAACGGCCGAGCAGTTCGGTGCGCAACGGCTCCGCCCGCCGGGCCAGCTCGGACTGGGCGCGAACGTATTCGGCACGGCCGCCGGGGGTTTCGATGGCGATCGGCCGGTAGCCGTAGTCGGTGAGGTCGTACGGGCTGGCGCGCATATCGATTTCGCGGGCGGCGCAGGCCAGGGCGAAGCAGTCCAGCAGCAGATCCGAATCGATCAGCGGGACCAGCTTGAATGCCCACTTGTACAGATCCATTCCCGCGTGCAGGCAGCCGGGCTGTTCCCGGCGGATCTGGTCGTCGCGGGTGAGTTGTTCGATATTATGCGGCGCCGCCTCGGGGGTGAAGAAGCGGAAGGCGTCGAAGTGCGTGCAGCGCAACGACATCGAATCGACCACGGCGTCGGTGCCGGCACGGCCGAGCCGCAGCGGGACCTGCCGGTGGCGCACGTCCTCGCTGCGATAGACCATCGCCCATTCGTGTAATCCGAAGCAGGACAGTTGCGCCGGCCGTGCTGCGGTGGCTGCCAGCAGGGCCGCGACGAATTCGACGGTGTCGCGGCGGCGGTCGAGAAAGGCCGGGTCGGCGGTATGGACCGGGCCGGCGGCCGTCTCGACGCGGTGATAGCCGCGGCGCTGCGCGTACTCCTCGGCATCGGCCAGAGCCACGCCGAAACCCGGATGCCAGCGGCGCAACTGGGCCGGTTTGTGCCCGTAATAGGTGAACAGGAAGTCGATCACCGGGTGTTTGCGGCCGTCGGCGCGTTGCCGCAGGTACGGGCCGACCATCTCGTCGACCCGGTCCCGATGCGCCTGCGCCCGGTTCCGCCACTGCGCCGGCGGCAGCACCCGAAGGTGCTGCGCCGCAGCCGGTGTCGCGTCCACGGTCATTCCGCCACCCGGTGGGTGGCATCGCGCACGGTGCCCACGAACTCTTCCACCAGATCCTCGAGGGCGACGATGCCAACGGTATTGCCGCGGGTGTCGATGACCCGGCCCAGATGGCTGTTGGTGCGGCGCAACCGGGCCAGCGCCTCGTAGAGCGTGGTGCCCATGCTCAGCGTCGGCAGCGGCCGGATATCGGTGCGCGGGATCGGGGTCGACGGCCCGGCCGAATCGTCGGCCACCTTGTCCAGCACGTCCTTGACGTGCAGATAGCCAACCAGGGAGCCGTCGCCGGCGCGCACCGGATAGCGGGAGAAGCCGGTCTCGGCGACCGCGGATTCGATATCGCCCAGGGTGGTGCCGTCGCCGCGCAGCGGCACGCAGCGCGTCGTGGCCAGCGGCACCATCACATCGGCGACGATGCGGTCGGTGGTGCCCAGCGCCTGGGTGAGACGGCGATGCTCTTCCTCGTCTATGAGACCTTCCGAGCGGGATTCGCCGATCATCTCCGCCAGCTCCACCGACGACACGGTCGCGTCGAGCTCGTCCTTGGGCTCGATGCGCAGCGCGCGCAGGGTGAGATTGGCCGCCAGGTTGTACAGGCCGATCAGGGGACGGGCCAGGCGCAACCACCACAGCATGATCGGCACCAGCAGCAACGCCACCCGCTCCGGCCCGGCCAGGGCGATGTTCTTCGGAATCATCTCGCCCATCAGCATGTGCAGGATCACCACGAGGCCCAGGGCCAGCGCGAATCCCACCGGATGCAGCAGCTGATCCGGCACGCCGACCAGGTCGAACGGGCGCTCGAGCAGATGGGCGATCGCCGGTTCGCCGATGCGGCCCAGCAGCAGCGAACAGATGGTGATGCCCAGCTGGGCGGCGGCCAGCATCATCGACAGATGCTCGGCCGCGCCGATCACCGTGCCGGCTCCCCGTTTACCTTGGGCGGCAAGGGTTTCCAGCCGGTCACGGCGGGCGGAGATGAGCGCGAACTCCGCGCCGACGAAGAAGGCGTTGGCGCCGAGCAGAACGACGGTGAGCAACAGTCCGAACAGATCACCCATGGCTGAGCTCCCACGTCGTCACCGCATCGGCGTCCACCGGCTGCAGCAGCACCCGGTCGATGCGTCGTCCGTCCATGCGTTCCACCCGGGCCAGCCAGCCGCCGTGGGTGTGCGGCTGCATCGCGTGCCCGTTGGTCGCGCTCGGGGTGGGCAGCAGCACCTCGTCGCCGGCCAGCGGAATGCGGCCCAGGGTGGTCAGGACCAGTCCGCCGAGGGTGTCGTATTCGCCCTCGGGCGCGTCGTAGCCGGTGGCCCGGGACACCTCGTCGATGCGCAGCAGCCCGGAACAGTTCCAGCCCAGGGCGGTGCGGCGCACGTCGAGTTCCTCCTCGTCGTGCTCGTCGCGGACGTCGCCGAGGATCTCCTCGATGATGTCCTCCATGGTCACCAGGCCCGCGGTGCCGCCGTATTCGTCGACGACCAGCGCGAGCTGCATCCCGTCCGCGCGCACCCGTTCCAGCACGGTGTCGCCGTCGAGGCTGGCGGGCACGATCGGCACCGGCCGCGCGATCGAGGACAGCGCGATGGTGCCGCGCTGCGCGACCGGATACAGGAATGTCTGTTTGACGTGCACGATGCCGAGGGTGTTGTCCAGATCGCCGTCGATGACCGGGAAACGGGACAGGCCGGTGCGGCCGGCGGCGGCGATGAGGTCGCTGATGGTGTCGTTCTGATCCAGTGTTTCGATCTTCACCCGTGGCGTCATCAGATCCTCGGCGCTGCGCTCACCGAACAGCAGCGAGCGGTCCACCACGAGGGCGGTGCGCTGATCGAGCGAGCCCCGCATCGCGGAGGTGCGCACCAGCGAACCCAGCTCCTGCGGCGAGCGTGCCGACCGCAGTTCCTCGGCCGGTTCGATGCCCAGCCGGCGCACCGCCCAGTTCGCGGCTCCGTTGAGCAGTTTGATCAGCCAGGAGAAGACCGTGGTGAACACGATCATCGGACCGGCCGTCCAGCGCGCGGTCGTCAGCGGTTTGGCGATCGCGATGTTCTTGGGGACCAGCTCGCCGTAGGTCATCGACAGCGAGGTCGCCAGCACCAGCGCGATGAACAGGGAAACGCCCTGCGCGGTCCCGGGGCCCGCGCCGAGCGCGGTGCAGATCGGCTCGATGAGCCGGGCCAGCACCGGTTCGGCGATATAACCGGTGACCAGGGTGGTGATGGTGATGCCGAGCTGGGAGCCCGACAGCTGGAACGACAGGGTGCGGTGCGCGTGGCGAACCTGGCGCGCGCGACGGTCGCCCTCGCGGGCGTGCGCTTCGACGGTGCTGCGCTCGAGTGCGGTGAGCGAGAATTCGGCAGCGACGAAGATCGCCGTGCCCGCGGTGAGTGCGATGAATCCCAGCAGGCTGACGATGGTGAGCACTACGGACACGATCGGCACCGCCCACCGGGTAACGGAGGATCTGCGGAGACGGAGGCGCCGGGTTGGTCACCCGGCTCGGTAGAGGAGCCCTCCTGTGTGGCGCCCTCGGACGCGGGTGACAACTGGTTCCTTTCGCAAGTGGACGAGCCGAACTAAACGCAATGCCGGTCGGCGGAGGTCCGCCGGTCGGCACAGCCTATGTTACCGGGATCTTCGCGGCGACCGAGCGGCGCGGCGCGCCGCGACCCCTCCGGTGGGGCGGATCGGGCTCGCGGCGAACGCGGAGACGCCCGGTGTGTGCCGGATCCTGCCGGATCGCCCTCCGCGAGCCGCGCCGAGTGTGGTGAGCCTCACCACCCCGAGGGCAGCGGGCGTCCTTCCGCGAAACCGGCGGCCGACTGCACGCCGAGGACCGCCTTCTCGTGCAGTTCGGCGAGCGTGCGGGCCCCGGCGTAGGTGCAGGCGCTGCGCACACCCGAGCAGATGTGGTCGATGAGGTCCTCGACGCCGGGACGTTCCGGGTCCAGTCGCATCCGGGAGGAGGAGATGCCCTCTTCGAACAGCGCCTTGCGGGCGCGATCGAATCCACTGTCGGCGGCGGTGCGGGCGGCCACGGCGCGCTTGGAGGCCATGCCGAAGCTCTCCTTGTAGGCGTTGCCGTCGCGGTCCATGCGCAGATCACCGGGCGATTCATAGGTACCGGCGAACCAGGAGCCGATCATCACGTTCGACGCGCCCGCGGCCAGCGCGAGGGCCACGTCGCGGGGATGGCGGACTCCGCCGTCGGCCCAGATGTGCACGCCGAGATCCTTTGCGGCCGTGGCACATTCGGCGACCGCGGAAAACTGCGGGCGGCCGACACCGGTCATCATGCGGGTGGTGCACATGGCGCCCGGGCCCACGCCGACCTTGACGATGTCGGCCCCGGCCTCGGCCAGATCGCGGGTTCCGGCCGCGGAGACCACATTGCCCGCCACCAGCGGCACGCCCAGTTTCAGGTCCGCCACCGCGCGCAGGGACTCGAGCATCTTCTCCTGGTGACCGTGGGCGGTATCGATGACCAGGACGTCTGCGCCGGCGTCGACCAGAGCCTTCGCCTTGCCCGGGATATCGCCGTTCACACCGACGGCGGCCGCGATGCGCAGCGTGCCGTTCCGGTCCACGGCCGGGGTGTAGATGCCGTCGCGGACCGCGCCGGTGCGCGTCATGACACCGGCCAGGGTGCCGTCGTCGTGGACCAGCACCGCGAGGGTCGCGTGCGCGGCCTCGAGCAGGCCGAAGATCTCACGCGGGGAGGTGGTCGCGGCGGCGCTGACGAAATCGGCGTCGGCGACCGTGCGCAACCGCGCGAATCGGTCGACATCGGCACAGGCGGATTCGGTGACGACGCCGACCGGCTTGTCGTTCTCGACGATGACCACGGCGCGATGGGCGCGCTTGTGGATCAGGGCCAGCGCGTCCGACACCGAATGATCCGGCCCGAGGGTGACCGGGGTGTCGGCGGTGAGCGAACGGCTCTTGACGAAGGAAATGGTGTCGGAGGCCGCGCTGATCGGCAGATCCTGCGGCAGCACCACGATGCCGCCGCGGCGCGCGACCGTTTCGGCCATGCGGCGTCCGGCGACCGCGGTCATGTTCGCGACCACGATGGGGATGGTAGTGCCGGTTCCATCGCTGGTGGACAGGTCCACATCGAACCGCGACGACACATCGGTGCGATTGGGTACGAGGAACAGATCGTCGTAGGTGAGGTCGTACGGCGGCGTGTGTCCTGGGAGAAACTGCACTCCGGCCATTGTAGGGGAATCGATCATGGCAGGGTGGTTGCGAGAGGACCGTCGAGAAAGGATCGCCCATGCCACGGATCGCGACCGCCACGGAGGTCGACCGGACCGAACTGCTCGACTTCGCCCGCCAGCGTCATCGCGGTGTCCTGGTCACCACGCGCGCCGACGGCGCCCCGCAGATGTCGCCGGTGACCTGCGGCGTCGACGAGGCGGGCCGGATCGTGATCTCCACCTACCCCGGACGGGCCAAGACCCGCAACGCGCGCCGCGATCCGCAGGTGTCGATCTGTGTGCTGTCCGACGACTGGGACGGTCCGTACGTCCAGATCGACGGGCGTGCCGAGGTACTCGACATGCCGGAAGCGCTGGACGGACTGGTGGACTACTACCGCTGTATCGCGGGCGAGCATCCCGATTGGGAGGACTACCGCGCGGCGATGGCGCGGCAGAACAAATCGCTGATCCGCATCGAGGTCGAGCGGTGGGGGCCGGTCGCCACCGGTGGATTCCCGCCGTCTCAGGACTAGGCGGCGCCGGGGCGGTCGCGGCGGAGCAGTCGGCGCCACCACCGCGGGTGGCCGTCCCGGCGCCGCGTGGAAGTGGTTGCGAGAGAGTCTTTTCCGCTGGGGGCGGCCGTTCGTTGCCGGGTGTGCCGGTCGGCGCGCCAGCGCGCGACGACCTCGTCGGCTCGGGCGGGTGCGAGGCGGACGTGGGGGCCGTGCGGCATCCGGATCCATTCCACGATGCGGATGTTGAGATCGGACACATAGGCGCGGACCTCGGCCTCGGAATCCATCTCCGCGACCCGCTCGGGTAACCGCTCCAGATCGCGGCGCAGCACCAATGAGGTCGGCAGCAGCGCCTCGCCGCCCACACCTTCGCGGCGCAGGTAGTTGTTCAGCCACCAGTTCTCGTCGTAGGGCTCGCCCACGCCGGGCAGCGGTTTGCCGGTTCCGGCCAGATTGTCGAATTCACCGCGTTCGGTGGCCTCGCGGATCTGCTTGTCGATCCAGGATTCGAAACCCATGCCGGCCGGTTTGCGTTCGGTCAAGTGCGCCTCCTCGCAGTGCCGGAGTGCTTACCCGATCGTAACGCGTTGGGACATAACAGACATCGAGGGGTGCGGGTGCGGCGGTACGCTGGCAGCCACCACCGGCGGTGAGGGTGGACAGGACGCCGATCCGGAGGAGACCGATGACGCGGTATCAGCAGACCCTCCACGGCCGGACCTACGCCTTCGATGGGCTGGCCGACCTGCTGGCCAAGGCGACACCGCTGCGCAGCGGTGACGAACTCGCCGGGTGCGCGGCGAGTTCGGACGCGGAGCGCGCCGCGGCGCAGTGGGCGCTGGCCGAGGTGCCGCTGCGCGACTTCCTGAACGACCCGGTGGTGCCCTACGAGACCGACGAGGTCACCCGGCTGATTCTCGACACGCATGATCGCGCGACCTTCGCGCCGATCGCGCAGCTGTCGGTCGGCGGCCTGCGGGACTGGCTGCTCGCGGTGGCCGCCGGATCGGAGGCGGAGCCACCGGCAGCGGTATTGCGTTCCGTGGCATCGGGTTTGACGCCGGAGATGGTCGCGGCGGTGAGCAAACTGATGCGCAATCAGGATCTGATCGCGGTCGCGCGGGCCGCCGAGGTGCGCTCCGGTTTCCGCACCACCATCGGACTGCCGGGCCGGCTGGCCACCCGGCTGCAGCCGAATCACCCCACCGACGATCCGCGCGGTATCGCCGCGGCGGTGCTCGACGGATTGCTGCTCGGCTGCGGGGATGCGGTGATCGGCGTGAATCCGGCCACCGACTCGCCGCGGGCCGCCGCCGAGCTGCTGACGCTGCTCGACGAGGTGCGGACCCGATTCGATATTCCGGTCCAGTCCTGCGTGCTCGCCCATGTGACCACCACGCTGGGGTTGATCGAGGCGGGGGCGCCGGTGGATCTCGTCTTTCAGTCCGTCGCCGGGACGGAAGCGGCGAATGCGAGCTTCGGGGTGAATCTGTCGCTGCTGCGCGAGGCCAACGAAGCCGGACGGTCGCTGGGGCGCGGAACCGTCGGGAACAACGTGATGTATCTGGAAACCGGGCAGGGCTCGGCGCTGTCGGCGGGCGCGCATTTCGGTACCGGCGGCAGGCCCGTCGATCAGCAGACGCTCGAGGCGCGTGCGTACGCCGTCGCACGCGAACTGGCGCCGTTACTGGTCAACACGGTCGTCGGCTTCATCGGCCCGGAATATCTGTACGACGGCAAACAGATCGTCCGGGCGGGGCTGGAGGATCACTTCTGCGGCAAACTGCTCGGCCTGCCGATGGGCGTCGACGTCTGCTACACCAACCACGCCGAGGCCGATCAGGACGATATGGACACCCTGCTGACGCTGCTCGGCGCGGCCGGTGTCGCCTTCGTGATCGCGGTGCCGGGGGCCGACGACGTGATGCTCGGCTACCAGAGCCTCAGTTTCCACGACGCGCTGTACGTGCGCCGGCTGCTGGGCCTGGCGCCCGCGCCGGAGTTCGAGCAGTGGCTCGCGCGACTGGGCATGCTCGATGCCGCGGGCGGTATCGCCGCGGTGGAACCGCTGACCTCGCCGCTGCGGGAATTGGCGGGGCCGCGATGAGCGCCACCGGGACGAATCCGGCCGGAGCCGGACAGGTGCGCGATGCGCGTCGATCAGGTGCGGACAGCGAGTTGTTCTGGCGGGAATTGCGTGGGACGACGCAGGCGCGGATCGGGCTCGGGCGAACCGGTGACGCACTGCCCACCGCGCGCGTACTGGAATTCCGGGCGGCGCATGCGGCGGCGCGCGACGCGGTGCACACCTGCGTGGACGTGGATGCGCTGTGCGAACGGCTCGCCGCGCTGGACCTCGGGACGCCGATCCGGGTACGCAGCCGGGCCCGAGACCGCGCGGAGTATCTGCGCCGGCCCGATCTCGGACGAGAACCCGAGGACTCCTCGGCGGTACGAAAGCCTCTGTCGCCCAGTGCTTTCGATGTGGGAATCGTTCTGGCCGACGGTTTGTCCCCGAGTGCGCTCGCGACACACGGACCGGATCTGCTCGCGGCCCTGGTCGACGAACTCGCCCCGCACTACACGCTGGCCCCGCCGGTGATCGCGACGCAGGCGCGGGTGGCGATCGGTGACCATCTCGGCGCCGCGCTCGGCGTGCGCACCGTGCTGGTGCTGATCGGCGAACGCCCCGGTCTGTCGGTGGCCGACAGTCTCGGCATCTACCTCACCCACCGCCCCCGACCGGGCCGCACCGACGCCGAACGCAACTGCGTGTCGAATATTCACCCGCCCGAGGGTCTGGGGTATCGACAGGCGGCCACCGTCGTCGCGGGTCTGGTAGCGGGTGCGCGTGCACTGGGACGATCCGGCGTGGACCTGAAGGACGGGTCTGCCGCCGATGCGGTGAAAACCACTGTGGTGGAAGCCATTCCGGAGCGCTGACAGCGAAAGCGGCGCTGCACGGTCGAAAGTGCGCCATACCGAGAGGTGCGGTAGGAGCGAACCGTGCCCTTCTCGCCGGTTCCGTCCGGTGCGGATGCGGGCGCGGGGGACGAGGGGCGTGGTCGGTGATGATGGCACGGTAGGCCGAATCAACGGTTCGCAGTCGGAAACCGGGACCGACGTCGGTCGCCGGCACGCTGCCGCGTCGACGGGGTTGGGTTGTCCCGGTAGGTGATTCAGTTGGCGCGGCGGTTGCGTGAGTGTGGCGGCCGGGTGTTTCGCCGGGGCCTTGCGCGTGTGTCGGCTTCTTGCGTGTCGACCGTCCGAGGCGGGGCGGCGGCCGGATCCGGGACCGGGCGTCCGGTCGGCGGGCGGGCCCCGGCCAAGGCGGCGAGCCGGGGGTCGCCCGGTCGGATGCGCACGTGCTCGAATACCACCGCGGCGTCGCGGAGCACGGTGTCCGCGCTCGCATCGGTGCCGATCGTGACCACGGTGCCGCTCGCGCCCGCGCGGCCCGTGCGGCCGGAGCGGTGCAGATAGTCCTTGGCATCGGCGGCGGGATCGACGTGGACCACCAGCGTGACGTCGTCGACGTGGATGCCGCGTGCGGCCACGTCGGTGGCGACGAGAACCGGTGCCGCACCGGAGGAGAACGCGGCCAAGGTGCGCGTACGCTGCGCTTGGCTCAGCCCGCCGTGCAGCGCGACTGCGCCGACGCCCGCTTCCCGCAGCCGCCCGGCGAGTTTGTCCGCACCGTACTGGGTGCGCACGAACAGCAGAGTGCGCCCGTCGCGCGCTGCGATCTCCGCGACCACTGCGCGCTTGTCGGTCGCTCGCATCTGGAGGAGGTAGTGGGAGACCTTCGCCGTGCCGGAAGGGGAGAGCCCGCTGAGATCATTTCCGGTGGGCGGCCTGCCGATCCCATCGGCGGGAGTGGGTGACGTCGTCGACGAGCTCGGCACCTGCGGCCGGGCTTCCCGGCCGGTCTCGGCCGCCGTGTGCGGTGAATTCTCTTGTCTTTCAGCGGCTTTGCGGACCGCGGGAGTTCCGGCCGCAATGGCAGCTGGAGCATCGGCACTCTCCGCAGCAACCACCGAATCGGTTGCCTGCGAGCCCGGGCGGGCCGCGGCGTACCCGGGAGAAGGCGCCCGCGTTTCCGCGGTGGTCGTGACGTCGTGATGGACGGGGTCGTTCAGATAGGTGTGCACCAGCGTGTCGACGGCGGCATCCAAGGTCGCGGAGAAGAGCAGGTGCTGAGTGCCGGCGGGCAAGCGGTCGAGGATCGTGCGGATCTGGTCGACGAAGCCCAGTTCGGCCATGTGGTCGGCCTCGTCGATCGCGACCACGCGGATCGCGTCCAGGCCGACCTTGTCCTGGTCGATGAGGTCGGTGAGCCGGCCGGGGGTCGCTATCAGCAGGTCCACGCCGCGGCTCAGGCGATCGGCCTGCCGTTTGATCGGCACACCGCCGACGGCCGTCGCCACCCGCAGGCCCAGCGACAGCGCGGTCTCGTCGAGGGCCGTCTCGATCTGCAGGGCCAACTCGCGGGTCGGGGCGAGGACGAGCGCACGGGGGCGGCGCGGTGCGGACGCGCCGCGCCGCAGCCGGACCAGCATCGGCAGGCCGAAGGCCAGGGTCTTGCCGGAACCGGTGGCCGCGCGTCCCAGCACATCGCGACCGGCGAGCACATCGGGAATGGCCGCCGCCTGAATGGGAAATGCGGTCTCGAGGCGCTCCCGCCGCAACGCCTGCACCAGTTCGACCGGCAGGCCGAGTTCCGCGAATCCGGGCCCCGCGGCCGGACCGCGAGAAGCTTCGCCGCCCGGCGATGAGGTCGAGAGTTCGGAGCGCCCGGCTCGGCGACGGTCCTTCGGTGCCCGGTCTCCGGCATCCGGTGTGCGGTCCGATCGTCCCGTGCGCTCGCCCGCCGGCCGGCCGGACCCGGCCCGCCCGGAAGCTTCCGAGGATCGCGCGCCCCGGGGGCCGCCGCGTCCGAAAGGCTTGTCCCCGCGATTGTTCGCGTGCCGGCCGTGAGCTCCCGGGGAACGCCGCCGCTCAGGCACTCAGCAACCGGTTCAATTCGACCAGCCACGGAATCGCCACCGCGAGGGTCGGCACCACCAGGATCGCGGCGGCCGTCGCGTAGGCCGCGGTCGCGATGCGCAGATCGCCGAGCGGACCGGTCAGGCGCTGGATGCGGATGAGTGTGGTGGGCCCGCCGGCGGCCATGGCTCCCTGCGGGGCGGTGGAATTCGAGCACGTCACCAGCGCGCGGGCCAGCGGGGTGGGTCCGGTGACCTTGACGGCGGAATCGTCGGCGAGCAGTTCGATCAGCAGCTTCACCGAATCCAGCGCGGATTTGCTGCGTACCACCCGCGGGAATGCCTCGTGCGCGGCGGTGAACGCCTCCAGCACCAGGTCGTGGCGCGCCCGCAGATGCGAACGCTCGTGGCTGACGATCGCGGTCAGTTCGGATTTCGACAGGTTCGCGAACGTTCCCTGGCTGAGCACCACGCGCTGGCGCAGACCGGGCAGGCAATAGGCGATGGGCTCGGCGGCGGCGAGGACACGGATATCCGCGGCACGGGTACCGGCCAGCGGCGAGGCCGCGATCAGATCGCCGTGCCCGATGTCGCCGCCCTGGTCGAGCAGGTCGACCAGCATCCGGTGCCGGGCCCGGCGGCGGCGGGTGTGCACGCCGACCCGGATCGCGGCGTAGATCAGGCGTGCGCCGACCAGCAGGGTCAGCGCGAAGACCACGACGTAGATCAGCCAGAGGCCCAGGCCGAGCGCGTCGATCTCCTTGGTCGGGGAGGTGGTGGGGCGGCCGTCGGGTCCCGGGACCAGCAGCAGACTGGCGATGGCCAGCCCGGATCCGAACGCCGACAAGACCGCTGCCAGCGCGACCGCCTGCCACAACACCAGCGCCGCGCGGGGAGTCCGGTACGGCCAGGTGGCTCGGCTGAGCAGAGCCGGGACCGGTCCCGCGAGAAGCAAGGCGAGACCGGCGAAGACCGGCGCTGTTGCGTTCATACTCAGCTCACTGCGTTGTGGGGCCAGGGGCCCGAGATCGCGGCGCCGGAGAGCACCACGCAGCTACTGCGGCGGGGCGACTCCGTTGTCGTCGGATGCGGTGTTCTCGTCCTCGGACGGGTTGCGCGCGGTCTCGGTTGCTTCGAGCTTAGCGAGTGCATCGCGGAGTGCGGCAGCCTCATCCTTTCCGACCTGTTCGACGAAGTGCACGAGCGCGGCGCGGCGGGACCCGACTTCGTCGGCCTGCTGCAGCGCGTCGACCATCAGACTGGCCACGAGTTCGTCGCGCGTGTGCACGGGCGCGTACCGATGTGCCCGGTCGTCGCGCTGTTGCACGACCAGATTCTTCTTCGCCAGTCGCTGTAGCACCGTCATCACCGTGGTGTACGCGAGCTCGCGGCGCGCGGCGAGGGCTTCATGGACCTGCCGTACCGTCTGCGGTTCATCGGCCGACCACAACTGGTCCATGACCGCTTTCTCGAGTTCACCAAGACCTGCCATCCCTCCAGCTTACGGAGGCAACGACACAAATGCGTACTACAGTTCGTCGTAACCGGTCGGTAGCTATGTGGGATTTTTCATAAACCGGTCGGGGAACTCGCTTCGGCATCGTCCGGGCGCGGTCCGCCGACGGCGCCGACGACGTGCCGCGCGCCGATGGGCACGATCATCGGGCGCTCCGACACCGGATCGGTGTGCACCTCGGCGCGCAGGCCGAAGACCGTCCGCAACAGTTCGGTGTCGATCACCTCGCTCGGCGCGCCCTGGGCGACGATGCGGCCCTCACGCATGACGATCAGCCGGTCGCTGTAGCGGATGGCCAGATTCAGATCGTGCAACACCATGACCACGGTCCGGCCCAGATCGTCGTGCAGCCGGTCGACGAGGTCGAGCACTTCCAGCGAGTGGGCCAGATCCAGATAGGTGGTGGGCTCGTCGAGCAGCAGGATGTCGGTGCCCTGGGCCAGTGCCATGGAAATCCACGCCCGCTGGCGCTGCCCGCCCGACAGTTCGTCGAGGGTGCGGTCGGCCAGTTCCGACATGCCGGTCTGGGCGAGGGCGTGCGCGACCTCGGTTTCGTCGTCGGCCGACCATTGGCGCAGCCAGGACTGATGCGGGTGGCGGCCGCGCGCGACCAGATCGGCCACGGTCAGGCCCTCCGGCGCGACCGGTGCCTGCGGCAGCATGCCGACGATGCGGGCGACGTCGCGGGTTTTCATGGTGGCGATCGCCTTGCCGTCCAACAGGACTCGGCCCGCGTTCGGCCGCAGCAGCCGGCCCAGTCCGCGCAGCAGTGTGGATTTGCCGCAGCCGTTCGGGCCGATCACCGTGGTGATGAGGCCGGGTTCGATATCGACGCTGAGGCCGTCGACGATGACACGGCCGCCGTAGCCGAGGGTGATGTTCTCCGCGGCGAGGCGGTGGGCGTCGTCGTTGCCGGTGTTCCGGTGCGGGGTTCGGGTGCTCACAATGTCGCCTTCCGGTTCACGCGTATCAGCAGCAACAGCAGGAACGGTCCGCCGAACGCGGCGGTGACCAGGCCGACCGGCAAGTCGACCGGTACGACGGTTCGGGCCGCGACATCGGCGGCGATCACGATCAGCGCCCCGGTCAGCGCCGAGCCGATGACCGGCTCCTCGGGGGTGCGCAGCAGCCGGCGGGCGATCTGCGGCGCGGCCAGCCCGACGAAGGCCAGCGGGCCGACCGCCGCGGTGGCCAGGGCAGCCGCCGCCACCGCGGCGCCGATCAGCACCAACTGCTGGGTCTGTACGCGCACACCGAGCGCGCGAGTGGTGTCGGAGCCGAAGCGCAGTGCGGCGAGGGTGCGCGCCGAACCCGCCGCGATGAGAACCACGACGACGAGTCCGGCCGCCGCCGCACTCGTCCGGTTCCAGTCCGCGCCGTTGAGCGAGCCGGTGAGCCACAGTTGCGCCCGGGCGGCGTCGTCGAGGCTCGCCCGCGTGACGAGCCAGTTGATACCGGCCAGCAGCAGCGCGTTGACCCCGATCCCAATGAGAATGAACCGCATTCCGCTCAGTCCGGTGTCGCCGCCGCTGTTGCGGCCCAGCGCCAGGACGCCGATCAATGCGGCCGTGGCCAGTCCACCCGCGAGCGCCGCGAGCGGAACGCCCAGCGACGCGACGATTCCGGTGGCGGTGCCGCCCGCACCGGCCAGCACGGCGACCGCGGCGAAGCTCGCCCCGGAGGTGATGCCGAGGACGTCGGGGCTCGCGAGCGGATTGTGCAGGATCGACTGCGTGATCGCGCCCGCGATGCCGAGCGCCGCTCCGGCCACCAGCGCGGTCACCGCGCGTGGCAGCCGCGATTCCATGACGACGTAGCGTTGCGAACGGGTGCCGCCGCCGGTCAGCACGTCCAGCACCCGCGCGAGGGCGATGTGATAGTCGCCGACGGAGATGTCCACTACGAACAGCACCACGATCGCGGCGGCGAGGGCCAGCAACGTCAGCAGCATCGAAAGGCGAAGGACCGCAGACATTCCGGCGACCCGGACGGCCGGCCGGACCCGTGCCAGCGCCACGCCGGGTCGGTCCGCGCCGGGAGCGCTCGTCGAATCGCCGACCGAGCCGGCCGCCGCTTCGCTGCCGGCGTCCCCGGCCCGTCGGTCTCCGTCCCCTGGCTCGGTACCCGATTCCGTGCCGGCCCCGGAGGTGCGGATATCGCTGCGCGCGTTCACAATTCGGCCACCTTCCGGCGGCGCACCAGGGCGATGAAACAGGGTGCGCCGATCGCGGCCAGCACGATACCGGCCTGCAACTCGCCGGGCGGCGCGATCACCCGGCCGACGACATCGGCCAACAGCAGCACGATCGCCCCGAGCAGCGCCGAATACGGAATCAGCCAGCGGTGATCCGGGCCGGTGATCATGCGGCCCAGGTGCGGAACGACCAATCCGAGAAAGGCGATCGGGCCGACCGCGGCCGTCGCGGCGCCGGTCAGCAGCACCACCGCGGTGAGCCCGATCGCGCGGTTGCGCGCGATGTTCACCCCGAGCCCGCGCGCGACATCTTCGCCGAGTCCGATCGCGTTGAGCCCGGGCGCGGCCAGGATCGCCAGCACCGTTCCCGCCAGGATGAACGGCACCACCTGGGCCGCGACCGCGGGTTCGTGTCCGGCGGGAGTGCCGACCACCCAGAAGCGGTAGGTGTCCAGCGCGGCCGGATCGAGCAGGATCACCGCGTTGGTCAGCGCCTGCAGCAGCGCAGTGACCGCCGCACCGGCCAGGACCAGCGTCAACGGGGTGGATCGGCTGCCGCCGCTCGCCGATGCGCCGAACACCACCACCCCGGCCGCCAGTGCTCCGGCGAAGGCGAACCAGATGTACTGGCTCGGCTGGGTGAGCGCGAACAGATGGATGCCGAGCGCGGCCAGGAACGCCGCACCCGCGTTGAGACCCAGCAATCCCGCATCGGCGAGCGGATTGCGCGTGTAGCCCTGGATCAGCGCACCGGCGATACCGAGTGCGGCGCCGGTGAGCAGTGCGAGAACCGTTCGGGGCAGGCGCAATTCGCGCACGATCCGGTCGGCCTGCCCGTCCGCGGGGCAGGTGAACGGCACGCCGTCCGGACAGGAGACGGCGTGCCAGATCTCGGCCGGGGACAGGGATTTCGCGCCGACGGCGAGTCCGGCGACGACCGCGAGCAGCAGCACCCCGGCCAGGAGTGCCAGGCCGGTCGCACGGCGACGGGGGGTGATGACTGCGGCGGACACGGCGGCGAACGACTCCTGGGTGACGCGTTTCATGGCGATCGAACACTTGCGCAGCGACCTGTCGCCGTACAACTCTGGTAAGCCTAACCTATCTTTCGTTGCCGACCGCAATGCCGAACGTTGAGGGGGTTCGATGTCCGAACCAGTGACGATTTTCCCGGCTCGCCGTCCGGAGCCGGCGTTCGAACAGATCTGTGTCCGGCTGCGCGCGTTGCAGCCCGGGCATCCGCGCGTCTACGCCATGGCGGCGATGGCCGAACAGGGCCGTCGGCGGTGGTGGCGACTGGCCGACGGGGTGCGTGAAGGTCGCATCGAGCTGATGTATCGCCGGCATGCGGCGGAGATGGTCAGCGCCGAGATCGCCGCCGAGGTGGTCGCCACCGCGCTGATCCATGCCGTGGTCGGCCGGGTGGTCGCGCTGATGGTCTGCGACAACCGCGCCTGGGATCCGGGGCTCGAGAATCTGTGGGTGCACAGCGACAGCGACGGCGGGCTGGACTGGGCGGGCCTGTCGGACACGACGATTCGCGTGGTGGCGGGTGATCCGCTGGCAGGGCGGCCGGGTGTGGTGACGCTGCCGTGTGATCGGGCGCTGTCGGTGTGGCTGGCGCATCGCTGCGAGGCGGCGCTGACCTTGGTGTGTGAGAGCCTGCAGCGCTGCGCGGGGCTGAGCCGGGCGCGATTCTGGAATCTCGTGGGCGAAACCGTCGTGGGCGCGGCCACCTATGTTCCGGAACTGGCGCGGACCGGCGCGGATGCCGGGATCGAGCGGGGGCAGGCGTTGCTACTGGCATTGGCCGATCGCGGGTTGCCGGTGCGTCGCTCTTGCTTGGTTAGGTAAGCCTGACCTACACTCGACTCGGCGTCCGGATCGAGCGAGAGTCCCGAGGGCTGCGGTCGACTCCCCGGTCCACTGCCCGCGGCGGGCCCTTCGTGACGAAGGGCCCGCCGCGTCGTTTCCGAGCGACGCCCCCGAATCCCGAAGTGCCGGTGCGTGTTCGCAGACACGACGATGCCCGGCCCACCGCCGGGGGCGGCGAACCGGGCATCGGCGAGAACTAGTGCGTGGCGGCGAAACCGGTCCGCAGGTCGGCGAGGATGTCCTCGATCCCCTCGATGCCCACCGCGAGCCGGACCAGGCCCGGCGTCACACCCGCGGCCAGCTGCTCCTCGGGCGTCAGCTGCGAATGCGTGGTCGAGGCCGGGTGAATGACCAGCGAACGCACATCGCCGATATTGGCGACATGGCTGTGCAGGGTCAGCGCGTCGACGAACCGCTTACCCGCGTCCACGCCGCCCGCCAGCTCGAAGCCGACGATCGCGCTGGTGCCCTTCGGGGCCAGTTCCCGGCCGCGCTCGTACCACGGCGACGACGGCAGGCCCGCGTAGAAGACGCTGGTCACCTCGGGCCGCTCGGTGAGGAATTCCGCGACCGCCTGCGCGTTGGCGACATGCCGTTCCACCCGCAGGCTCAGCGTCTCGAGACCTTGGGCGATCAGGAACGCGTTGAACGGGGCCACCGCGGAGCCGAGGTCACGCAGCAACTGCACGCGTGCCTTCAGTGCGTAGGCCGGCGCACCCAGATCGGCGAACACCGCGCCGTGGTAGCTGGGATCCGGGGTGGTGAAGCCGGGGAAGCGCGAGTTGCCCTGCTCGTCGGTCACCGTCCAGTCGAAGGTGCCGCCGTCGACGATCACACCGGCGATCGCGGCGCCGTGGCCGCCGAGGTACTTCGTCGCCGAGTGCACGACGATGTCGGCGCCGTGCTTCAGCGGCTGGATCAGGTACGGGGTCGGCACCGTGTTGTCCACGATGAACGGCACACCGGCGGTGTGGGCGACCTCGGCCAGGCCCGGCAGGTCCAGGATGTGGTTCTGCGGGTTGGACACGGTCTCGCCGTAGATCGCTTTGGTGTTCGGGCGGATCGCGGCGCGCCACTGGTCCAGATCGTCGGGATCTTCGACGAACGACACCTCGATGCCCAGCTTCGGCAGCGTGTAGTGGAACAGGTTGTAGGTGCCGCCGTAGAGGCGCGGACTCGACACGATGTGGTCACCGGCGCCCGCGATGTTGAGGATCGCGAAGGTTTCGGCGGCCTGGCCCGAGGAGAGCAGCAGCGCCGCCACACCACCCTCGAGGGCGGCGATGCGCTGCTCGACCGCGTCCTGGGTGGGGTTCATGATGCGCGTGTAGATGTTGCCGGGCTCGGCCAGACCGAACAGCGCCGCCGCGTGATCGGTATCGCGGAAGGTGTAGGAGGTGGTCTGGTAGATCGGCAGCGCGCGAGCGTTGGTGGTGCCGTCGGGAATCTGGCCGACGTGGACCTGCTTGGTCTCGAAGCTCCAGTTCTGCGCCGGATCGTTCGGCTCGACGGAGTCGGTCATGGGTTTCAGCTCCAAAATGTGTAGATGGGATGGATCGTCGCGCACGAGGCGGCGGTGCGCCGCCCCAGAATGCCCGATTCGTGAAGAATCAGGCGGGAACTGCGGAGTTTTCCAACTCCGGTGTGATCAGTGTGGTCAGCACGGGCGTCGGCCCGGTGGAGATATCGAGAACCGGGCAGTGAGCGTCCACGGCGGCCTGCAGTTCAGCGTAGCGCTGCGCCGGCTCCGGACCACGAATGTGCACATTCACCCGGACCTGCTGGAACCCGGCGCGCACGCTGTCGTCGAGTCCGAAGAAGCCGCGCACGTCGAGGTCGCCCTCGGCCTCGATGCGCAGATCGTCGACGACGATGCCGAGACGTTGCGCCCAGAACCGGTAGGTCACCACCTGACACGAGATCAGCGCCGCCAGATAGAACTCGACCGGATTCGGCGCGGTGCCCGCGCCGCCCAGCGCGGCCGGCTCGTCCACCCGGACCGTATACGTGCCGGCCGTGACGGCGCTGCCGACGGCGCCCTCCGCGACTCCGGCAGCGGAAAACAGGACCTGCGCCTTCGCCGGATCGCCGGCCACGGCCTGTGCGGTGGCGTCGACGATGTCGTTGAGCGGAGTGTCCGATGCGGCTGTCATGGCCGCCACGGTAGGGCGGCGCGGGGGCCGGAGCGAGGGTTGCGCTCGCCGTGATCGCAACCGTAGCCGGATCGCCGTGAG
Organism: Nocardia sp. 852002-20019_SCH5090214; assembly: GCF_001665865.1. Taxonomy (NCBI): domain Bacteria; kingdom Bacillati; phylum Actinomycetota; class Actinomycetes; order Mycobacteriales; family Nocardiaceae; genus Nocardia; species Nocardia sp. 852002-20019_SCH5090214. Next base: position 186,276 of record NZ_LZMK01000045.1, read on the forward strand.
TGCGTATGCCGCTGCGGTACAACGATTTTCACATTGTGCCGCCGGTGTGCTGCTCGATTACCCGGCACCTGGGTGGCCGGGCGCGCGCGGCACCGCCGTACCGGCCGGTACTCAGGTGGTGTAAGTGTTTTTCTATGACACAGCACGACCGATTCGAGGCTCGCTCCCTGGCGGATGTCACGCCCGAGCAGATGACCCGCTACAGCGAGGGGACCTTCACCGACCTCATCGGTCTGAAGTACACCGAGGTCGGGCCCGATCGTGTGGTCGGGGAGTGGGTGGTCTCGCCGCAGCTGCATCAGCCCGCGGGCATCGTCAACGGCGGGGTGTACTGCACGATCATCGAAACCCTGGCCAGTGTCGGCGGCGGCGTGTGGTTCGGTGACCGCGGTCATGTGGTCGGCGTCAACAACAACACCGACTTCCTGCGCGCGGTTCGCGAGGGCAGCCTGCGCGGTGTCGCCACCCCGATTCACCAGGGCCGCTCGCAGCAGCTGTGGCAGGTGCAGATCACCGACGAGCAGGACCGGGTGGTCGCGCGCGGCCAGGTGCGGCTGCAGAACCTCACCGCGGACGGGGCGGCCAAGGCCTGACGCCGCCGAGGCGAGCGCCCGTCCCGGCGAGCGCACTCGGTACGGCCGTGCCAAGATATCGAGCACCGTACGCCCGAGCAGCCGAGGAGTCGATGTGCGTCTGTCACCGCACGAGCAGGAACGGCTGATGCTCAGCTACGCGGCCGAACTGGCGCGCCGGCGGCAGGCTCGGGGGCTGAAACTCAACCATCCCGAGGCGGTCGCGATCATCACCGACCACGTCCTCGAGGGCGCCCGGGACGGCCGCACCGTCGCCGAACTGATGTCCTCGGGCCGCACCGTGCTCACCCGCGACGACGTCATGGCGGGTGTTCCCGAGATGATCGCCGACGTGCAGGTCGAGGCCACCTTTCCCGACGGCACGAAACTGGTGACCGTGCATCACCCGATCGGCTGAGGGGCACCGATGAGCGCGATATCCGCCGAGAGCGGCTCCGGCCCGGTGCCGGGCGAGTATCTGCTCGCCGCCGGCCTCATCGAGATCAATGCCGGCGCCGACCGGATCGAACTCGAGGTGGTCAATACCGGCGACCGGCCGGTGCAGGTGGGCAGTCACGTGCACTTCCCACAGGCCAACACGGCCCTCGACTTCGACCGGGCCGTGGCGCACGGCCGCCGCCTCGACATCCCGGCCGGTACTGCCGTGCGCTTCGAACCCGGCCTGGCGCAGCGTGTTTCGCTGGTGCCGCTGGGCGGTAGCCGCGAGGTGTACGGGATCGGCCCGGACGCGCCGGGACGGCTCGGCCCGGTGGCGAACCGGTCCGATGAGACAGACGGAAGGCCGGTCGACTGATGGCGGAACTGTCCCGCGCCCGCTACGCCACGCTGTTCGGCCCCACGGTCGGCGATCGAATTCGCCTCGCCGACACCGATCTTCTGATCGAGATCACCGAAGACCGCTGCGGCGGACCCGGTCTGGCCGGTGACGAGGCCGTCTTCGGTGGCGGCAAGGTGCTGCGCGAATCGATGGGCCAGGCCCGCGCCACCCGCGCCGAGGGCACCCCGGACACCGTGATCACCGGGGCCGTGATCGTCGACTACTGGGGAATCGTCAAGGCCGACATCGGCATTCGCGACGGCCGCATCTGCGCGATCGGCAAGGCCGGCAATCCGGAGACCATGGACGGCGTGCATCCGGATCTGGTGGTCGGCCCGTCGACGGAGATCATCGCCGGCAACGGCCGCATCCTCACCGCCGGCGCGATCGACTGCCACGTGCATTTCATCTGCCCGCAGTTGCTCGACGAGGCGCTCGGCGGCGGTATCACCACCCTGATCGGGGGCGGAACCGGACCGGCCGAGGGCTCCAAGGCCACCACCGTCACTCCCGGCGCCTGGCATCTGGGCCGCATGCTCGAGGCCACCGACGGCTGGCCGGTCAACATCCTGCTGCTGGGCAAGGGCAACACCGTGCGCCCCGAGGCGATGTGGGAGCAATTGCGCGGTGGCGCGGGCGGATTCAAGCTGCACGAGGACTGGGGGACCACCCCGGCGGCGATCGACGCCTGCCTGCGGGTGGCCGACGCCGCGGGGGTTCAGGTCGCGCTGCATTCGGATACGCTCAACGAGGCGGGATTCGTCGAGGACACCCTCGCCGCGATCGCCGGGCGGGCCATCCACTCGTATCACACCGAGGGCGCCGGCGGCGGGCACGCGCCGGACATCATCACCGTCGCCTCGCACCCGAATGTGATGCCCAGCTCCACCAATCCGACTCGCCCGCATACGGTCAACACCCTCGACGAGCATTTGGACATGTTGATGGTGTGCCACCACCTCAATCCGGCCGTGCCCGAGGATCTCGCCTTCGCCGAGAGCCGGATCCGGCCCTCGACCATCGCGGCCGAGGATCTGCTGCACGATCTGGGCGCGATCTCCATGATCGGCTCGGATTCGCAGGCGATGGGCCGCATCGGGGAGGTGGTGATGCGGACCTGGCAGACCGCGCACATGATGAAGCGCCGCCGCGGCGCGCTGCCCGGTGACGGGGCCGCCGACAACCACCGGGTGCGCCGCTACATCGCGAAATACACGATCTGCCCGGCGGTGACGCACGGCCTGGACCACGAGATCGGGTCGGTGGAAGTCGGCAAACTGGCCGATCTGGTGCTGTGGGAGCCGGCCTTCTTCGGTGTCCGCCCGCATGCGGTGCTCAAGGGCGGCGCGATCGCCTGGGCGGCGATGGGCGATGCCAACGCCTCGATTCCGACACCGCAGCCGGTGCTGCCGCGGCCGATGTTCGGCGCCGCACCCGTGGTGGCGGCGGGCGCGTCGCTGCATTTCGTCTCCCCGCAGGCGGTCGAGGACGGGCTGGCCGAGCGGCTGCAGGTGCGGCGGAAACTGGTGCCGGTGGCCGATGTACGCCGCCGCACCAAGAGCGATCTGCCGCTCAACGACGCGATGCCGCGTATCGAGGTGGAACCCGACACCTTCACTGTGCGCATCGACGGCGAGGTGTGGGACCAGCAGCCCGCCACGGAGTTGCCGATGGCGCAGCGCTACTTCCTGTTCTGAACCTCGCCCCGGCGCCGGGCCCGTCGGCGGCGCTGCGCCGGTGCGGTCGCGGTGGCACACTGGCCGATATGACGAATGCCGCATGGGGCGAGGTCGACCGCTACGTCGTGGACACGTTGATCGGTGACGCCGATTCCGATGTGGCGCAGGCGAATTCCGAGGCGGGCCTGCCGCCCATCGACGTCTCGCCGGCGCAGGGCAAATTCCTGTATCTGCTCGCGCTCTCGGCCGGGGCGCGGCGTGTGCTCGAGATCGGGACGCTCGGCGGGTTCAGCACGCTGTGGCTGGCGCGTGCGGTGGGCTCTCAGGGGCGCGTCGTGACGCTGGAATTCGATCCGCACCACGCCGAGGTGGCCCGCGCCAACCTCGATCGCAAGGGGGTGGGGGAACGAGTGGAGATCCGGGTCGGCGCCGCGCTGGACACCCTGCCCGGAGTCGCCGAGGAGCACGGCGAGCCCTTCGACCTGGTCTTCATCGACGCCGACAAGGTCAACAACGCCAACTATGTGCAGTGGGCGCTGCGGCTGACCCACCCTGGTTCGGTGATCATCGTCGACAACGTCGTGCGCCGCGGCGCCCTGGCCGACGGCGACCCCGGCGACCCCGCGGTCCGCGGGGCCCGGGAAGCGCTGCGACTGCTCGCCGACGAGCCGCGGCTCGAGGCCACCGTGCTGCAGACCGTGGGCAGCAAAGGCTGGGACGGCTTCGCCTACGCCGTGGTCACCGGTTGACCGATGCCGAATCGCCGTGCTCGATCCGGTCGGGGTGGTCGGCGAGTTCGGTCCAGAAGTCCACGTACGCCTGTTCGTGGCCGATACCGAGTTCCAAGATGCGGGAACGGGATTGGGCGCGCACCGTATCGGCCGGATCGATCTCGGCGTGCATGGCGCGGTAGCGGTCGAGCCAGCGGCGGTGCTCGGCTGCCTGGCGGCGGGCCAGGGCGACCACGTCCTCGGGTGCGCCGAGGTCGGCGAAGAACAATTTCACCTGCGCCGGATCGCGTGTCTCCGGCGGCGCGCACTGCGGGTCGGCCAGCCACGCGCGTAACGCCTCGCGTCCGGCGTCGGTGAGCTGGAAAACCCGGCGCCGGCGGCCGGTCTCCTCGGCGTCCTCGTGCAGCAGGCCGCGCTCGGCCAGCCGGGCCGGAATGCGGTAGAGCTGCGCATGCGGCACCGGCCAGAAGTAGTCGATGCTCTCCTCCATGCGCGCTTTGAGCTCGTAGGGGGTGAGCGGTCCGTGCCGGGCGATGAGCCCGAGCACGATATGGTCCTGCGCTCCCAGGTCCGGCATGGTCGTCAGCTTTCGGTTCGGCACGTCTCGGTTCGGCACGGCATTTGACACGGTCTCACTGAGACTATAGCTTCATATCCGTCATACCGTATCAATGAGACTATTGGAGTGGACATGCGCGCGTACGGCATCGAACTGTTCGACCGATGGACGGCGATGTGGAACGGGGAGCTGGAACTCGCGAACCGAATCATGGCCCCGCACTTCACACTTCGCTACGCCCAGCCGGGCGCCGAGGCCTACGACAGCATTCACGACCCGGAGACGTTCGCGCGGCAGATCGCGGCCTTCCGCGCGGCCGCGCCCGGGCAGCGATTCGAAACCCAGGGCGAGGCGGTCGTCGAGATCGACGACCGCCGTACCGGGATCGTGGCGCGGCCCTACGGTTCGCGTCGTCCGGTGGCGGACGGTGAGATCGCGGTGAGCGGCACCGATATCCTGCGCGTCGAGGAGGGGTTGATCGTGGAGGTGTGGTCGGTCTCCGGTGGCACGCAGGGCCGTTCGTACTACTGACCGCCGATCAGCCGTGGCGTGCGGCGAAACCGTCGCACAGCGCCGACAGGCCCGAATGCAATTGCCGCACCGGATCGAGCAGATCGCCGAGTCCGGTGCCTTCGAGGGGCGCCAGCGCGGGCGGGCTCGGCCAGCGCGGGGTGCCCTCCAGAAGTGCTGTCAGCCCGGAGGATTCGTCGTGCTCGTCCTCGCGGGCGGCCAGGATGGTGGCGCTGACCTGCTGGAGGGCGATGCCGGCGATGTAACTCCAGACCTCGAGCGCCATCGCGGTGGCCTCGCGGCGATCATCGGTCAGCTCGAGGAAACCTTCGGTCAGCCAGCCCAGGCACGCCAGGCTGTGCGGGCCGAAGTTGTAGCGCGGGACCGCGAAGGTGAACAGCACCCACGGATGCAGCCGGTAGAGCTGCCAGTCGATATCGGCGGCCGCGCGGACCCGGTCGCGCCAGGTCCAGTCCGCTTCCGGCGCCGGATACGGGTAGCGCCGCGCGACCTCGTCGGTCATATCGGCCAGTAGTGCGTCCTTGTTCGGCACGTGCCGATACAGCGACATCGCGCCCACGCCCATCCGCTCGGCGATGCGGCGCATGGACAATCCGTCGATGCCGTCCGCGTCCGCCAGCGCGATGGCGGTGTCGACGATCGCCGCTCGCGTCAGCCGCTCGGGCTGCGACCGGCTCGAAGAGCCTGGCGTCGCAGGTGAGGGTGGGTGGGAAGGTTTCGGCATCGAAACTCGCTTTCCTTTCTGCGGCCGGATGCGTACGCTGTACCCCGGTCGCGTACGACGTACGCACGAGATGAAGGATAGGTGATGGTCGGCATTGAGACCTCGGCGGCGGCCCATACCGCGCCGAGCGCAACCCCCCGGCGGGCGTGGCTGGGTCTGGCCGTGTTGATCCTGCCGGTGCTGCTGGTGTCGATGGATATGTCGGTGCTGTATCTGGCGATGCCGACGCTGACCGAGCATCTGGACCCCTCGGCCGAACAGCAGCTGTGGATTCTCGACATCTACGGATTCATGATCGCCGGACTGCTGATCACCATGGGCAATCTCGGTGACCGCATCGGCCGGCGCAACATATTGCTCGCCGGCGCAACGGTTTTCGGCATCGCCTCTCTGCTGGCGGCCTTCGCGCCCAGCGCCGGCGTGCTGATCGCGGCGCGCGCGCTGATGGGTGTCGGCGGTGCGACGCTGCTGCCGTCGAGCCTGGCGCTGATCTCGAGTCTGTTCCCCGACGCCCGGGCCCGCGGCACCGCCATCGGCGTCTGGACGGCGTTCTTCGCGGGTGGTTCCGCGGTGGGGCCGGTGATCGGCGGCTTGCTGCTGCACAAGTTCTGGTGGGGCTCGATCTTCCTGATCAACACGCCGGTGTTACTGGTGCTGCTGGCGCTGGGACCGCTGCTGCTGCCCGAACACCGCACCGCCGGTCGCGGACCGCTGGATCCGGTGAGCGTGATCATGTCCATCGGCGGCATCCTGCCGCTGGTGTACGCGGTGAAACGGGCCGCGGCCGAGGGCGTCGACGCGATCTCGGTGGTGCTCGGCCTCGCCGGTGTCGCGGTGCTGGTGGCATTCGTGCGGCGCCAGCGCACCCTGGCCGAACCGCTGCTGGATCTGAGCCTGTTCCGGCGCGGCCTGTTCCGGGTGGCGATCGGGTCGTCCACCGTGGGCATGATGTCGCTGGCCGGCATGAGCTATCTGACCAGCATGTATCTGCAGTCGGTGGCCGGGCGCGACGTCCTGGGCGCGGCGCTGCTGGGTATTCCGGCGGCGATCGCGGTGTTCATCTGCTCGATGGGTGGCGCCCGGGTGGCGCGCCGGCTCGGCACCCGCGGATCGTTCGTGCTGGCGCTGAGCGCCGCCGCGGTCGGCAATCTGCTGCTGCTCGGCATCGGCGTCGACGGCGGAATCGGCTGGTACATTGCGGGTTCCACGATCGCGGGCCTCGGCTACGGCATCGTGTTCACCCTGGTGTCGGAGGTCGCGGTCTCCTCGGTTCCGGCCGAGCGGGCGGGATCGGCGGTCGGCATCTCCGAGACGAGTTTCGAACTCGGTAACGCCCTCGGGTTGTCGCTGCTGGGTTCGCTGGCGGCACTGGTGTTCCGGTCCGGTGGCGATTTCGCCGACACGCTAGGCGAGACGCTCGTGCTCCATCGCGGCGATGCGGCGGTGGTCCATGCCGCGCAGAGCTCGTTCGTCACCGGCATGCACACCGCGCTGGTGGTCGGTGCGGCACTGCTGATCATGATGGCGGTGGCGGCCGCGGCGACCTCGGGTCGCCGGCGCCGGCGCGCGACCGCGGTGGATGCCGCGTCCGCCGCGGCGGGAACGCGCTGACCGGTTCCCGGTCGACGGTGACGATTCCGGCCCGCCGGTGGAGGCGGCCCAATACAGTTTCGGCTGTGACAGATACCGCTTCACCGGGCCGCCCGCTGGCCGAACGGGTCGCGACGCGTTTGCTGTATCCCACGTCGCGGCCCCAGGACGCGGCGCTGCGCGAGGCCGTCTCGGGCCGGGTCGTGCTGGTGACCGGCGCCTCGCACGGCATCGGAAAGGTCACCGCCGCCAAATTCGCCGCCGCCGGAGCCGTCGTGGTCATGGTCGCGCGCTCGGCGGCGGAACTCGACGCCGCGGCGGACGACATCACCGCGGCCGGCGGCATCGCGCACACGTACAGCACCGACCTGACCGATATGGAGGCGGTGGACGCATTGGCCCGCGACATCCTCGCCACGCACGGGCGGGTGGATGTGGTGATCAACAACGCGGGCCGATCGATTCGCCGCTCGATCGACGAGTCCTACGATCGCTTTCACGATTTCACCCGGACCATCGATATCAACTACCTCGGCCCCGTGCGATTGCTGCTGGCCCTGCTCCCGGCGATGCGGGAGCGCGGTCGCGGACATATCGTCAACATCTCCACCTGGGGCCTGCGCATGCCGCCGGCGCCGCGATGGGCCGCCTACGGTGCCTCGAAGGCGGCGTTCGACCAGTGGTTGCGCACGGTGGCGACCGAGGTGGCGGCCGACGGCGTCACCACCACCTCGATCTACATGCCGCTGGTGCACACCCGCATGAGCGCGCCCACCGATTTCGGTTCCATGCCGGGACTCACCGCCTCGGAGGCCGCCGATCTGGTGTGTCATGCCGTCGTCGCGAAACCGGTGGAGATCTCACCGTGGTGGAGCGGTCCCCTGCAGGCGTGGACGGATTTGACCCGCGGCCCGATGCAGCGGCTGATGGCCCGCAGCATCCGATTCACCTGAACCGCGTGCGTGGACAGTCGCCGATGGCCGTGCGCGACAACCGGATTCGCGCGAGCACTCGGGATTGTGTCAGCTCTGCAGGAACGCCAGCAGATCGGCGTTGAAACGTTCCTTGTCGCCGGGGACCAGCGCGATACCGTGCGAACCGCCCTCGTAGACGGTGAGCGTGGCGTTCGGGATGATCTTCGCCGCCTTGCGGGCCGTCGCGTCGATCGGCACGATCTGATCGTCGTCGCCGTGCACGATGAGAGTCGGCACGTCGAACTTCTCCAGGTCGGCGGTGAAGTCGGTGTATCCGAAGGCGTCGACACAGCGCACCCCGGCCTCGATCGACTCGTGCATCGCCATGAACCAGAACGCGTCGCGATTGCCCTGGGTGGCCTTGGTGCCCGGCCGGTTGGCGCCGAAGAAGCCCTCGGAGGTGTCGCGCCAGAATTGCGAGCGTTCGGTCAGAATGCCCTTCTTGATCTGATCGAACACCTCGTCGGGCACGCCTTCCGGGTTGCCCTCGGTGCGCACCATCAGTGGCGGGATAGCCGACAGCAACACCGCCGAGCGCACCCGGCCGTTGCCGTGGCGGCCGATGTAGCGGGCCAGTTCGCCACCGCCCATGGAATGTGCCACCAGCGTGACATCGCGCAGGTCGAGCCGGGTGAGCAGATCGTTCAGATCGTCGGCGAAGGTGTCGAAGTCGTATCCGCCCCACGGCTGTGCCGAGCGCCCGTGACCGCGGCGGTCGTGTGCGATACCGCGAAAGCCGTTGTCCGCCACGTGTTTCAGCTGATCGTCCCAGGCGTCGGCGTTGAGCGGCCAGCCGTGGATGAAGACCACGGGGCGGCCCGAACCCCAGTCTTTGTAGTAGATGTCGACCTCGTCACGCGTTGTGCACACAGGCATGGACGAACCTCCTCCGCGTGCGCCCGCCGGCCTCGGTCGCGGGCCGTGAGAACGAGACGCGACCTCCAGCGTAGGGTCCGCGACCGAGGCGAGGGGCTACGAATCGGTTACGTCAGCAATTGATCAGCTATCGACTGCTCACGGCTCGAGGACGACCTTGCCGACGGTCGCGCGGTCCTCGAGGGCCCGGTGTGCGGCCGCGGCGTCGCCGAGGGCGAAACGGTGCACCGCCGGGCGCAGCCGCCCTGATCCGGCCGCGGCCAGCGCGCGCGTCTCCAGGGCCGCGATTCCGCCGCCGCGTGCGAGCATGTCCGGGCCCAGAACCGACCGTGAGGTGATACCGCGGGCGGCGAGTTCATCGGGGTCGAATTCCAGCGCGCTATCGCTCCAGCCGAAGACGAGATGGGCGCCGCCGGGCGCGAGCAGTTCGACCGCCGCGCGGCCCGCTGCGCCGCCGACGCCGTCGAAGATCCAGTGCGCGGGCCGTTCGCCGAAGCGTGCGCGCACCGCGTCGGGCCAGCTCGGGTCGGTGTAGTCGAGGGCGAGCTCGGCGCCGTTGGCCGCCACCGTGGCGACCTTGGCCGGACCACCGGCCAGTCCGACGACGGTGAGCCCGGCGCCGCGCAGATATTGCACGAGTAGCGTGCCGATCCCGCCCGCCGCCGCCGGTACCACCGCGAGCTGTCCCGGCTCGAGCTCGGCGAATCCCAGAATGCCCAGGGTGGTTCGTCCCGTGCCGATCATCGCCACCGCCGCGCCCGGATCCAGTGCGTCCGGAATCCGGTGCAGCCGTTGGGCATCCGCGACCGCCAGTTCGGCATAACCGCCTGATGCTGCGCCGAGGTGGGTGACGACCCGAGCGCCCAGCAGATCCGCGTCGACACCTGAGCCCACCGAGTCGACGACGCCCGCGACCTCCCGGCCGGGGATCGTCGGCAACGGCGGCACCGGATAAGGGCCCGGCAGGCCTCGGCGCAGATGCGTGTCGACCAGGTGAATTCCCGCCGCGGCCACGGTAATTCGAACTTGTCCGGCCGCCGGCCGCGGATCGGGGACGGTCTCGTAGCGCAGGTTCTCGGCCGGGCCGAATTCGTGCAGGCGTATCGCTTTCATGAGCCCAGCCTGCAACCTCGACCATTGTTGAGGTCAAGCGCGCGCGGAACTGTCCGGTCCGGAGCCCACGCCGTGCAGGAGTGTGTCGACCACGATGTCCGCCGCGCGGGCGGGATCGAACTGGGGGAGGTTCTCGGCGGCGTCGACCATCAGCTGTGCCAGCAGCGTCGACACCCAGCCCGCGGGGAGGCCGGGCCGGAGCAGGCCTTCGTCGGTGGCTCGGCGCAGGAAGGTGTCGACCTCGGCGATCAGCGGTTCGCGCCGACCGCGAATGGTCTCGTCGGCCACCAATCTCGCCGTCTGCACCGGCCAGCGGCGATTGACGCCGATGATCGCTTCGACGTACCGGTGCAGGGCGACCGCGACCGGCGCCTCCCGGAGCCGGGCGCTCGCGATGGCTTCCTCGACCGCGTCGTATCGAGCCTGATAGACGGCCGCGAGGAGGTCGTCGCGGGAGGCGAAGCGGCGGTAGACGGTGCGTCTGTCGACGCCGGCGGCGGCGGCGATGGCCGACAGGCTCGCCGACGGATCGTCGGCGAGCAGCCGGGCTCCGGTGGTCAGCACCAGTTCGATATTGCGGGCGGCGTCAGCTCTCACGGTTTCAATGTACCCATACGAGCAGCAGATAACAGAATAATCGCTTCAATGCAGTAGCTGAAACAGAAGTAAGTGCTACATTGATGTAGCAGTTGAAGAAGTCGGGTCGCTTCGAGGGCGACCGGACGAGGCACGGAGGAACGACTATGGCCGGAACATGGCTGATCACCGGTGCGTCGCGGGGCCTGGGACGGGAGCTGACCGAGGCCGCCCTGGCCGCCGGGCACCGGGTCGTCGCCGGTGCGCGACGCCCCGAACAGCTCGACGATGTGGTGCGGCGCTACGGTTCGCACATCCTGCCGGTGCCGCTGGACGTCACCGACCCGGAGGCGGCCGAGGCGGCTGTACGCGCGGCCGTGGAGACCTTCGGTTCGCTCGACGTCGTGGTCAACAACGCCGGATACGCCGACAGTGCACCGATCGAGGAGATGGCCGCCGACGATTTCCGGGCGCAGGTCGAGACCAACCTGTTCGGCGTCGTGCACGTCACCCGCGCGGCGCTCCCGGTGCTGCGGACCCAGCGGTCGGGAACCTTCGTCCAGATCTCCTCGATCGGCGGCCGAGTCGGTGGTTCGCCCGGGCTGGGCGCCTATCAGACGGCGAAATTCGCGGTCGAGGGATTCTCCGAAGTGCTCGCGAGCGAGGTCGCCCCGTTCGGGGTGCGGGTGGTGATCGTCGAGCCGGGCGCCTTCCGCACCGACTGGCAGGGCGCCTCGATGACCATCCATCCGGTGGGTGCCGATTACGAGGCGACGGTGGGCGCCGTCCACCGCTTCCGCCGCGACAACGACGGATCCCAGCCGGGCGACCCCGCGCGCGCCGCCCGCATCATCGTCGAGGTGGCCGACTCCGAGGAGCCGCCTCGCCGCCTTCTCCTGGGCAGCGACGCCTTGGCCGCGGCGCGGGCGGCCGGGCAGGCCCGGGCCGACGAAACCGAGAAGTGGGCCGCGATGAGCGCCGCCGCGGACTTCGCGGCGGCCGGCTGACCGCGCGGTTCTAGGATCGGAGATCGTGCCCGGCCGCAGGAGATGCCCATGAGTCTCGCGATGGTGATGTCGCTCGCCGATTCGCGGCTGCCCATCGGCGGGCATGTGCATTCCGGCGGTGTCGAGGAGGCGATCGCCTCCGGGCTCGTGCGCGACCTCGACACGGTGGCGGCCTATCTGCGCCGGCGGATCCGCACGACGGGCCTGGTCTCGGCCTCGCTGTCGGCGGCCGTCTGTGCGGGAACCCTGACTTCCTCGTCGGCCGAGGCGGAGGCCGACGCCCGCACCCCGGCGCCGGCGGCGCGCACGGCCTCGCGGGCGCAGGGGCGCGGACTGCTTCGGCTCGCGAAACAGGTATGGCCGCACCATGATTGGTCGAGCTCGGGCGTGCGGCCACATCTGTCGACGGTCTTCGGCGTGGTGGGGCAGGCCGCGGCGGTGCGACCGGTGGAGATCGCCGGGGTCGTGGTCTATACGACGATGACCGGAGCCGCCACCGCGGCGCAACGGCTGCTCGCACTCGATCCGGCGGCCGTCGCGGCGATCACGCTGGAGCTGGCCGCACTGTGCGACGAGACCGCGCGCGCGGCCACGATCGGCCCGGCCGCCCTCTCCGACCCGCTCGGTGACGTGCTCGCTCAGCGCCACCTCGACCGCGAGATGCCGCTGTTCGCGTCCTAGCCCACGCGGTGGCTGCGACCGGCCCGTCGAAGACGATCAGGCGGGAGACAGCCGGATGGGCAGGCCGTCACCGGGTTTCGGCAGCGGGCGCAGCAGTACGGGCATGCGGTAGTCCGGATCGACGCTCCATCGTTGCCGGAGCAGCAGTTGATGCATCGCTGCCTTGACCTCCATCCCGCCGAAGTACATGCCGATGCATTTGTGCACTCCGTGCCCGAAGGGCAGATAGGCGTAGCGATGTGATTTGTCTTCGCGCCGCGGTTCGGCGAAACGCTCCGGATCGAACCGGTCGGGCTCGGGCCACAGTTCCGGCATGTGGTGCAGATGCCAGAGCATGACCCCGACCAGGGTGTCGGCGGGAATGCGGTAGCCCAGCAATTCGGTCTCCCGCACGGTTTTGCGGATCACGGTGGGTACGGGGGTGATGATGCGCATCGCCTCCTTCATCACCAGGTCGAGGGATTCCAGCCGGTCCAGATCCGCGTAGTCGATCGCGTCCACCCCGAGGGCGCGAGACTCCTCCCGGCACCGCTCCTGCCACTCCGGGTGGCGAGCCAGGTAGTAGGCCATCGTGGTCATTGTCGCCGTTGCGGTGTCGTGCGCGGCCATCAGCAGGAAGACCATATGGTCGACGATCTCGCTGTCGGTGAACCGCTCCCCGTCCGGGCCGACCGCATGACACAACGCGCTGAACAGATCGTTGCCGTCGCCGGCGCGTTTGCCCGCGAGCCTCGGGGCCAGATACCGCTCCAGCACCCGCCGCCCGCTCAGTCCCCGTGACCAGCGTGTTCCGGGCACGGGAAGCCGGAGCGCCGCGGTGGTGGCGGCGACGGTATCGGTGAACGCGGTATTGACCCGGTCGGTCTCGGGACCCAGCGGCGTCCCGGTGAACGTGCGGGTCGCAACGTCGAGGGTGAGCTGCTTGATCAGCGGATGGAAGCGCAGGGTGCCGGAGCTGGGCCAGCGCCGCAGCCCGGCCGCGATGGTCTCGTTCATCGGACCGAGATAGCCCGCCAGGCGCTGGGGTGTGAACGCCGACTGCATGATGCGGCGGTGGCGATGATGCTCATCGAAATCCATGAGCATCAGACCGCCGTGGAAGAACGGGCCGATCAACGTCGACCAGCCGGGACCGTTCGCATACGCCTGGTCCCGATTGCGCAGCACCTCGCCGCAGGCGTCGGGGCCCATCGCCTGCACCGATGTCATGCCGAGGGCGCGCGACCACGACACCGGACCGTGCCGCCGGTAGCGGCTTTCGCCGGTCAGGATCGTGCCCTGTGCCAGCTGCAAGGTGTAGCCGATCAGCGGCAGTCCGGAATCGCCCGGCATGCCGGGCACGCCGGCGCGGTCGTGCATCAGCAGAGTCATCGTCGTCTCCCAGGTGTGTGTGTCCCGTGTCACCGGGTAGTCTGATAACGGTCGTTGTCGTTGTCAATATGTGGAGGCGATTGTGGCAGGTACCTACCGGGGCGTTCCCGGGCATGTCCGGCGTGAACAGCGGCGGCAGGTGCTGATCGAGACCGGTTTGGACTGCCTGCACGAGGACGGTCTGGCCGGGATCAGCGTCCGATCCGTATGCAGCCGTGCCCAATTGACCCCGCGTTACTTCTACGAGAGCTTCACCGATCTCGATGCGCTGCTGTGCGCGGTCGTGGACACGGTCGCGGAGGAGATCGTGGCGCGCGGCGTGGCGGCCGTGGCAGCGGGGGAGAGCATCGAACAACGAGTGCGGGGCGCGATCGCCGCCGGTTACGGTGTCGTGGCCGAGGATCGGCGAAAGGCCACCGCGATCCTGATCTGCGCGGCCGGACACGGCCCGCTGCGCGATCGACGACATACGCTGCTGGTCGAATTCGCCCAGATCATCACCGATACCCTGCCGCTGCCGAGGTCGTCACAACCGTCCACGCACGCACTGGCCCTGTTCCTGCTCGGCGGCGCGTTCGACGTGATAGAGGCGGTGCTGTCCGAGCGGCTGGTGCTGACCGGTGAGGAACTCGTCGACGAGCTCACCGTGATATGGATGGCGGCACTGCGGTCCATACAGCCCGCCGGTGCCGACGAGTCGGCCGAGTCGCGGAGCTAGGCGGGGGGCGCCCGGATGTCGGCGCACCCGTGCGCATGTCGGGCGAGGTAACACCGGGTTCACATGAATCGGCCACGATGATCGTCGAGAATCGAGGCCCGAAGGAGAGCTCATGCCGCCGCATCTGATCGATGGCGAACCGCACGATCACGCCCATGACCGCCCCAGGCGGGTGCGGACGCCGGGGGAGCCGGTGCGCATCGGGATCGGCGGGCCGGTCGGATCGGGGAAGACGGCGCTGGTCGCGGCGCTGTGCCGGCAGTTGCGCGCGGAACTGTCGCTGGCGGTGCTGACCAACGACATCTACACCACCGAGGACGCCGACTTCCTGCGCCGGCACGCGGTTCTGCCCGACGAACGGATCAGCGCGGTGCAGACCGGTGGTTGTCCGCACACCGCGATTCGCGACGACATCACCGCCAACCTCGACGCCATCGATGATCTGATCGAGGCGAATCCGCCGCTGGATCTGATTCTGGTCGAATCCGGCGGCGACAACCTCACCGCCACCTTCTCCGCGGGCCTGATCGATGTGCAGATCTTCGTCGTCGACGTGGCCGGGGGCGACAAGGTGCCGCGCAAAGGTGGTCCGGGCGTGACGTTCTCGGATCTGCTGGTGATCAACAAGACCGATCTGGCGCCGATGGTCGGCGCCGACCTCGAGGTGATGCGGCGCGATTCCGCGGCGGTGCGCGCGGGTCGCCCGTTCGTCTTCAGTTCGCTGACCGAGGATCCGGCCGCGACACCGGTGCTGGCGTGGGTGCGCGATCGGCTGCGCGCGGCGGCGGCCGCCGATGCCGCTGGGGAAAGCGCTGTTGCGCACTGAGATCCGCATCGTCGCCCGCGCCGGGGCCCGGCCGCGAACGGCGGCGACCGGCGCGCTGGCGGTCCGCTCGACCGGGCCGGATACGGTGCATCTGATCGGTGCCGCGGCCACACCGCTCGGCGGGGACCAACTCGACATCCACATCGTGGTCGAGCCCGGTGCACGCCTGACGGTTCGCTCCGTGGCCGCCACGATCGTGCTCCCCGGCCGCACGACTCCGATATCGACGGCATCATGGACCATCGACATCGGCGCGGGCGGTGAACTGGACTTCGATCCGGAACCGACGGTCGTCGCCGGGGGAGCCGACCATCGTGCGGTCACCACCGTTCGGCTGGCCGCCGATGCCCGGATCCGCCTCCGCGAACGCGTGCAGATCGGCCGCACCGGCGAGGATCACGGCCGCTGGCGTGGCGACCTCGTCGCCGACACGTCCGCCCTGCCGTTGCTGCGCCATCGCCTCGAACTCGGTGCCGGCACCGCGGCCGACGATTTACTGTCGGCCCACCGCGCGCTGTCCAGCGAGCTGCGCTACCCCGACGACAGCCCCGCCTCGACCATCGGTATGGCCGCCGCGGTGCTGCCGCTGGCCGCCGGGGGTTCGCTCTCGACATGGACGGGTGCGCGGCTGTCCGAAACCCCCGCGAACCTTCGCCGTCGAGCCGCCGCAGCGGGGTGAGCGGAGACGTCGGGCTCGGCCCTCGGGCAGGGCAGTCGAGCGTGCTCTGCGGCCGGCGTGAATACACAAGGGCCGCAAGCGCATCGGCTTGCGGCCCTCGGTAGTGCTGTGGTGATCAGGCCGAGTCGTCAGCCCGCCTTCGGCTGCGACGAGCCGGAGGCAGTCGACTCGCTCGTGGCGGAGGACTCGCTCGGACCGGCGGATTCGCTTGTGCCCGAGGCCTTTTCGCCGTCCGGAGTCGGGGCCGCCGACTTCGCCGGCGGTTCGCCCGGTGCGGCGGGAGGCGTCGTGTTGCCGACCTCGGCCTCCACCTCCCGGGCGTCGGTCTCGTTGCCGTTCATGGCCTCGAGCGCGAGCCGGGCGAAGACCCACTGTTCGGTGGCCGCCATCTGCCCGCGGTTGCGGCCGAGGAAGGCGACGAACCACTGGAACACCGTGACGGTCCGGCTGCGGTAGCCGATCAGGTAGTACAGGTGCAGTACCAGCCAGATGAGCCATGCGAAGAAGCCGGAGAACTCCAGCTTGCCGATCTGGCAGACGGCGTTGAACCGCGAGACCGTCGCCATACTGCCCTTGTTGAAGTACTTGAACGGCTTGCGCTGATCGGGGGTCTGCTTCCCGGCGACCTCGGCCTTGATCTGCTTGGCGGCGTAGGTGGCGCCCTGAATGGCGCCCTGCGCCTGACCGGGCACACCGGGCACGGCCATCAGGTCGCCGACGACGAAGACGTTCGGATAGCCCTTGATCGTCAGATCCGGTTCGACCACGACCCGCCCGGCCCGGTCGGTTTCGGTGCCCTTGGACCGTTCGGCCAGCATCTTGCCCAGTTCGCTGGCCTGCACGCCGGCCGACCACACCTTGCACGCCGATTCGATGCGCCGCTCGGTGCCGTCCTTGTCCTTGACCGTCACACCGCGGGCGTCGACATCGGTGACCATCGCGTTGAGCTGGATCTCCACGCCCATTTTCTCGAGGCGGCGCTGGGCCTTGCCGCCGAGCTTGGGGCCCATCGGCGCGAGCACCGCGCCGGCGCCTTCGACCAGCAGCACGCGGGCGTCGCGCGGATCGATGTTGCGGAAGGTGCCGACCAGGGTGCGGTCGGCGAGTTCGGCGATCTGACCGGCCAGTTCGACGCCGGTGGGGCCCGCCCCGACCACGACGAACGTCAGGAATCGGTCGCGTTCCTCCTGGGTCTTGGCCAGTTCGGCCTCCTCGAACGAGCCGAGGATGCGGGCGCGCAGTTCCAGCGCGTCGTCGATGGTCTTCATCCCCGGCGCGTAGGTGGCGAACCGATCGTTGCCGAAATAGGACTGCTGAGCGCCGGTCGCGACGATCAGGCTGTCGAAGGAGGTGACGGTGTCCTGGTTGAGCAGTTTCGACGTCACGGTCTTGTTCACCAGGTCGATATCGTGGACCTCGCCCAGGATCACCCGAGTGTTGTGGTGCTTACGCAGCACGATGCGGGTGGCGGGAGCGATCTCGCCGGTGGACAGGATGCCGGTGGCGACCTGGTAGAGCAGCGGTTGGAACAGGTGCGTGGAGGTCTTGGAGATCAGTACGACATCGACGTTGTCGTGCTCGAGATGTTTGCACGCGAACAAGCCGCCGAAGCCGGATCCGATCACCACCACGCGGTGGCGTCGGTTCTCGACAGTTTCGGTTCCCATCAGCGCTCCTCGCCGGACGTTCGGTCTACGACAGGCTCAACGGTAGTCGGCTGCCCGGAGGCAGTCACGACGAGCACCGAATGTCGGCGCGTCCACACCCCGAGCCCGAGTTTCGGCCCCCGGAGGGCGGGTATGCGATCACTTCGGCACCGGCTCCGCGGCGACCGTCAGCGGCCCGACGAGGCGGTCGCCGCCGATGCTCTCCACGGTCGGCCACAGAAAGGCCGCGAGCTGGTCGACGAATTCCGCGCGCGAGCGCGTCGGCTGCTGCATCCAGGCCTCGGCCGACATCAGAATGGCGCCGACGGTGGCGGTCGCCCAGATCCGCGCCAGCGCCGGGTCGGCGTCGAGGCGGCGCAGGATGATGTCGAAAATCGATGTCGCCCAGTCGGATACGCGGGTGAAGAACGGCCGGTGCTCGGCGTCGCCGCGCTCCAGCCGCTGCATCATGACGTGGTGCAGATTGGGGTTGGCGTCGACGAAATCGCAGATCAGGGTCACCACCGCGCGCAGTAGTTGCCGGGCGGGCAGCGGCTGGGCCAGCAGATCGTCGGCGGCGGCGATGATGGCGTTCATATGCCGCTCGGCAAGGGCGTCGATCAGCGCCGACAGATCCGGGAACACCGCGTACACCGCGGTGCGCGCGTATCCGGCCTCGGCGGCGACCTGCGCGATCGTCATCCGAGCTCCGGAGCCGGCCACCACCCGCTCGGCCGCGTCGAGGATTTCCGCGCGCCGGCGGTCCGGATCCCGGGGCGGCCCGGGCGGCCGGCCCGGACGCCGAATTTCTGTGTCCCTTGTCACAGCGCGATCCTACCTCTAATGTACGAGGTGTACTTTTCTTGCGGCCGGGCGGCGTTGCGCGGCTGCTGTGTTCGGGAGGCATCAGTCATGGTCAGCGTCGACCCGCGTCCCTCCGAAGCCGAACGGGAGAACATCGGCTTCATCGAAATTCCGGACAGTCATCTGATCGACCGGCTGCTGCACCGATTACCGGCCCGGGAGCAGGTGCTGGCGACACCGCCGCGAGCCAGCGCGGCGGCGGCCGTGCGCGGTGACGCCGGACTGCCGGTACTGGGCCGCTCGCTGCAGTATCTGCGCTGGGGCCCCGCCGAGATGTACGACCGATACCGCCGCTACGGCCCGGTGAGCTACAACAAATCCTTCGGCGTCGACCGCGTCCTGATCGCCGGTCCGCAGGCCGTCGACGAGGTACTCGGCAAGCGCCGCAACGATTTCGGGCAGGGCTGGGACTTCCTGATCGGCTCGTTCTTCCGCCGCGGACTACTGCTGCTGGAATTCTCCGAGCACATGTTCCACCGGCGCATCATGCAGCAGGCGTTCACCCGCGAACGGCTGGAATCGCATCTGGCGCAATTGAGCCCGGTGGTCCAGGCCGCGGTCGAAGGCTGGAACCCGGCCGGTGCGCGCACCCTGCGGCTGTATCCGACGGTGAAAGATCTCACCCTCGAGATCGCCACCGAAACCTTCATGGGGGTCGACGCCGGACCGCAACGCCACCGGCTCGGACAGGCCTTCCTCGATTGCACCCACGCGCCGCTGGCGCTGGTGCGCTATCCGGTACCCGGCGGTGCGTGGCGCGCCGGCCTGCGCGGGCGCAAGACGCTCGAGGAGTACTTCACCGCGATGGTGCCGCAGAAGCGCAGCGAAGAGGGTGCGGACTTCTTCTCCGCGCTGTGTCACGCCCGCGCCGAGGACGGGGCGACCTTCTCCGACGCCGACGTGGTCAACCACATGATCTTCCTGATCATGGCCGCCCACGACACGACCACCACCACCGCGACCTCGGTCGCCTACTACCTGGGCCGCCACCCGGACTGGCAGCAGCGAGTGCGCGCCGAGGCGCAGGCGTTGTTCGACGAGCTCGACGGTGCGCCGCCGACGATCGCCGATCTCGACCGCCTGCGCGATCTGGACCTGGTGATCAAGGAGAGCCTGCGGCTGGTGCCGCCCGTGCCGGGCCTGGTGCGCCGCGCCGTGCGCGACACCGAGGTGGCCGGTCACTACATTCCGGCCGGCACCCACGTCGACGTCGCCTACGGGGTCAATCATCTGCTGCCCGAATTGTGGTCGCAGCCGGCACGTTTCGATCCGGAACGGTTCGCCGAGGACCGGCGCGAGGACAAATCGCACCGGCTGGCGTGGATGCCGTTCGGCGCGGGGGCGCACAAATGCATCGGCATGCATTTCGGCACCCTCGAGGTGAAGGTCGTCATCGCGGCGATGGTGCGTGCCTACCGCTGGCACATCCCCGACGACTATCTGATGCCGTGGGGTTTCAACACCATCCCGTTCCCGCGCGACGGGGCGCCGATGCGGCTGTCGCGGCTGTAACCGATCGGCGCGCTGCCGCGTCGGAACCGATCAGCGCGCTGTCGCGGTGGTGACCGCCCTGCTCACCGTCCGGCGAACAGCAGCTGCGCGACATGCGTGGTGGTCTCCTCGCCGTCGGTGTAGCCGCCCTGGTCGCCGAGGGAATTCATCACCGCGAGGGTGTAGCGCTCACCGGGCCCGGCGAAGCCGACCGAGTTGACCACCCAGCCGCCGTTCTCGTCGGACCAGCCGTTCTTCAGGCCCGGGTGCAGGGCATCGCCCGCGCCCCACACGCCCCAGTGCTGATTGGTGTCGACCTTGCGCATCCGGTCGAGCAGGTAGCCGCGGTCGTCCGGGTGCATGTGGTCGAGCACGTTGTTCATCAGCCGGTCCAGATCGGCCGGCGCGCACTGCTGAAAACCCCAGTCCGGGAACAGGTGTCCGTTGCCGTTGGTCGGGCGCGGCACCAGGCCGGTCATCCCGTTGGCCCGGAAGGCGTTGTTGAACGCCTGCCGGTCCGGGCCCGCGTACTTGTTCCACAGGAAGTCCGCCGCGGCGTCGTTGGAGGTCGCCAGCATGGACTCCATCTGGGTGCGGTCCTCGGGCGTCAGCGTGATCGCGCCGACGCGTGCCCGGTTGAGCAGATCCTCGGCGATGGCCAGCTTGATCGTGGAGGCGGTCCAGAACAGCGTGTCGGCACTGCCGTTGGCATAGGTGCCGCCGGTGACCCGGTCGCGCACCACGTAGCCGGTGACACCGGGCCGGGAGGCCAGGTAGTTGTCGACCGCCGCGATCCGGCTGCTCATATCGCAGTCGAAGCCGTCGCGGCAGCCCTGCATACGCAGCGGGACGGCGGCGGCCGGAGCGGGATCCAGTACGGGGGTGCCCGCGATCAGCGCGGCGGCGACGACGCAGGCACCGGCGGCCAGGCGGGTGGTTCGAATGCCGCGGGACGCGGTCCGGGGATAACGCACGGTGAGCCACAATAGCCACAAATCCGCCGATCACGCACGTCTTGAGCTCGACCTGCGGATGTGGTAGCTCCACGGAGATCGTTGCAGGCCAGCGCATTTCGGCCATGTCGAGCGCAACGGCGCAGGTCAGCGGAATGCCGCGAGCAATTCCTCGACGCTGCGGCCGTTGAGCCGATAGCAGTGCTCGAAGGCCTCGGAATGCCGGTCGCGGGCCCAGCTGTGCAGCACCACGCCGCGGCCGTAGTGCCGGGAGTTGATCAGTTCCCACGTCTCGCCCGATCGCCGTACCGTGAACCCGGATCTGGGTACGAGAGGGACCACCGTCGCAGACATGAATCGAACCAGCCTTTCGATACCGCTTCTCCCGAAAACCTCCCCGCAGAGCACTGTGGCACACGACGGACCCGGTGTGCGGGTGACACGCGGTGGCGAATTGCGTTCGCAATAGCCGAATGGTCATGATGGCCGGATTCGATTGTGTTGCCGAATGTTTGGTGGGATGCTGCGAAGGGCGGCAAACCGGTGGTAACGGGCGTTGCCCGGTCGGTTGCGGAGGGCTCGTCCCACGGCGTTCGCCGGGCGCGGCGCACCGAGACGGGTCGGTGCCGCCGGGTGCGGTGGCCGGGTTTGTAGGATCGGGCGCGCCGCATCACCGCGACATCGGATCGCGCGCGAGGGACAGAGAGGCGGTGCGCAGGTGCTGCACATCCATCGGGCCGAGTCGGCGCGCACGCTGGCCGACGCGCTCGCCGCGATGCTGTCGCACCCGCTGCCGGACCCCTTCGCCGCCGAGGTCGTCGCGGTCGGCGCGCACGGCGTGCAACGCTGGCTCAACCAGCGGCTCGCGGTGACGCTGGGCGCGGGGGCGGGCGACGGCGTGGCCGCCAACATCGACTATCCGAGCCCGGCGGCGCTGGTCGCCGACATCTCGGCCGCGGCCTCCGATATCGCCGCCGACGCCGACCCGTGGGCACCCGACCGGCTGGTGTGGCCGGTGCTGGCGGCGATGGACGCCGCGATCGGCGAACCCTGGGCGGCGGTCCTGGCCCGGCATCTGGGGGTGGGCGCCGGCCCGGCCGAGGCGTACCGGGCGGGCCGGCGGCTGGGCACCGCGACCCATATCGCGACCCTGTTCGACACCTACGGCGCCACCCGCCCGACCCTGATCACCGACTGGGGCGACGGCGCCGATACCGACGGCCGCGGCGCCGACCTGCCGGAGGACCTACTGTGGCAGCCGCGCCTGTGGCGGCGGGTGCGCGAGGCGATCGGCGTCCCCGCACCGGCACAGCGGCTCGACACCGTCTGCCGCCGGTTGCGCACCGATCCCGCGAGTATCGATCTGCCGCAGCGGCTTTCGATCTTCGGGCTGCCCCGGATTCCGGCCGCGCAACTCGCGGTGCTGGAGGCGGTGGCAGAACACCGGGATGTGCACATCTGGCTCGTCCATCCCAGCCCGGCGCTGTGGGAGCGGCTGCGCGCGTCCGACCCCGAGGGTGCCGAACTCGCCCGTCCGGCCGGACCCGCCGCGATCGAGGAAGGTAGTGCGGGGCCCGCGGGTGCGGCGACGATCGTGCGAACCCGTCCCGCCGCTCCCCGGCGCGTGGTCGCCGAACCGATCGCCCGCCACCCGCTGCTCGGAGCGC
This sequence comes from Nocardia sp. 852002-20019_SCH5090214, assembly GCF_001665865.1. NCBI lineage: Bacteria > Bacillati > Actinomycetota > Actinomycetes > Mycobacteriales > Nocardiaceae > Nocardia > Nocardia sp. 852002-20019_SCH5090214. The sequence goes on from NZ_LZMK01000045.1 coordinate 208,942, forward strand.
TGGGCCGCGACGTCCGGGAAGTCCAGAACCGGCTGGCGACCGTCGACTTCGCCGATCGGCATCATGCGCCCGAACCAGATCGCATCGACGCCGGGAATCGTTCGGGCACAGTGCTTTCCGAGCTGCAGGACGCCGTCCGAGCGGACTGCTGGCCGCCGGTGCCGGTGGCGCGCACAGGCGACGACAGCGTGCAGATCCACGCCTGCCACGGCCCAGCCCGGCAGGTGGAGGTGTTGCGTGACGTCCTGCTCGGGCTCTTCCAGCGCGATGCCACCCTGGAACCGCGCGACGTGATCGTGCTGTGCCCCGATCCAGAGGGCTATGCGCCGCTGGTGCGGGCCGCCTTCGGCCAGGGGCCCGCCGCTCTCGACGATCCCGACGCGAATCCCGCGCACGGATTGCGGGTGCGGCCCGCCGAGCGCAGTGCGGGCGCGGCGAATTCGGTGCTCGCGGTGTTGGAGGACCTGCTCGCTCTGGCCGAGGGACGCGTCGGTGTCACCCAGGTGCTCGACCTCGCCGCGACCGAACCCGTGCGATACCGCTGCGGATTCGACGACGACGATATCGAGCGGCTGCGCGAATGGGCCGCCGAAACCGGCGCCCGCTGGGGGATCGGGCAACGGCAGCGGCAGGCCTTCGGCCTCGCCGAATTCGGCCAGAACACCCTCAACGCGGCCGTCGACCGGATTCTGCTCGGCGTCGCCGCCGGGGAATCGGGGGAGGACTGGCTGGATCTGGCCTTGCCGCTGGAGGACGTCGACTCCGGCGATGTGGACCTGGCGGGGCGGTTCGCCGAATTCGTCGACCGGCTCGCTGTCTGTGTGCGCGATCTGAGCGGACCCACCCCGGCCGAACCCGCCGGCACACCGCGACCCGCGCGGCAGTGGTTGCAGATCCTGCACCGCGCGCTCGATCTGCTCACCGATCTGCCGGCCGCCGCGGCCTGGCAGGGCGTGCAGGCGCGGCGCGAACTCGCCGCCGCCTTCGAACACGCGGATGCGGCCGAATTGCGGCTGCCCGATGTGATCGCGGCCCTGCGGGCGCGGTCGCGGGCCCGGGCGCCGCGCTCGAACTACCGCACCGGCGAGCTCACCGTCTGTGGCCTGGCGCCGATGCGGTCGGTCCCGCACCGGGTGGTGGTGCTGCTCGGGCTCGACGACGAGGTGTTTCCGCGCACCGGCGGCATCGACGGCGACGACGTCACCGCGCGGGAACCGCTTGTCGGCGAACGTGATTCGCGCAGCGAGGACCGCGGACTGCTACTCGATGCCGTCCTCGCCGCCGAAGACCGTCTCGTCGTGCTCTACACCGGCGCCGATCCGGTGACCGGAACGCCCCGGCCGCCGGTCACGCCGCTCGCGGAACTGATCGATGTGGTGCGCGCCCACCGCGGCACCGGTGACGTGGTGCGCCGTCATCCGCTGCAGGCCTACGACGGCAGCAACTTCGACGCGCGCGACCCGTTCGGTTTCGACACTCTCGCGCTGGCCGCCGCCCGCGCCGCGGCGCGCCCCGCGCAACCGAGTCCGCCGTGGCTGCCCGGCCCGCTGCCCGCCGTGGCGCGCACGGATGTCGAACTGGCGGAACTGGTCTCGTTCGCCGAACATCCGATCCGGGCCTTCCTGTGGCAGCGCCTGGGCATCCGGGTGCCGGAGGAGGACGAGGACATCGACGAACGCCTGCCCATCGAACTGACCGGGCTGGCCACCTGGAATATCGGTGAACGCATGCTGGCGGCCCGGCTCACCGGCGCGGATCCGGCTGCCCTGCGCGCCGCGGAATGGCGGCGCGGAACCCTGCCGCCCTTCGGCCTCGGCGCGGCGGTGCTGGCCGAGGTGGAATCCACGGTCGACCGGCTGGTGCAGGTCGCCGCGCCACTGCAGCAGGCGCCGGCGCGCACCATCGATATCGCGGTGGATCTGGGATCGGGGCGGCGGCTCACCGGGACGGTCGCCGATGTGCACGACGACGCGGTCGTGCGCGCCACCTATTCCCGCCTCGCGCCCAAACATCGGATGGCGGCGTGGGTGCGGCTGCTGGCGCTGGCCGCCACCGAACGCCATCAGAGCTGGCAGGCCGTGAGCATCGGGCGCGGTAAATTCGGCCGCCCGGCCTGGCGTTCGTCGCTGACCGCACCGGCCCCCGCGCTCGCGGCGGACCTGCTGCGCGAGCTGGCCGAACTGCGCGAGGAGGGCCTGGCCGAACCGCTGTCGTTCGCGCCGTCGGCATCGGCGGTCTATGCCGAACGCCGCTGCCGCGGAGCCGATCTCGACTCTGCCCGCGCCGCCGCGGAGGAGGAGTTCTACGGCGGACCGAAGGGGCCGCGCCCGTTCGGCGACCACACCGACCGCTACCTCACCTACATCCTGGGACCCGAACCGGCCTTCGAGCAACTGGAAACCTCGCTGCCCGAACCGGACCGGTACGGCGAAACCACCACATTCGGTTCGGTGGCCCGGCGACTGTGGAATCCGCTGCTGGCCAACGAATCCCAGGGGCAGCCATGACCGAGGAACTGTTCCCCGTCGCCGATCTGCGCACCCCGGAAGCGGCGGCGCACGCCACCACCCACCGCCGGCACACTCGTACCACGAACGAAACAGTCGACGCCGGAGAGCTTTTCGCCGTGGATGAGGTGCAGTCCGGCGACGGGGCGGAGAATCACAGTCCTGCGCCTCAGGCGGATGAGGCCCGACATGCGGACGGACGTGTGGCCGCGCGCTTCGCCGGCGTGGAATCCGAACCGGCGCCCGTCCACGCGTCGTCCAACCGCAGAGACGGTGCATCCTCCGATCCCGGGCGCATCGGCGACGCTCTGCGTTCGAGGGGCGTCCGTCCAGGTGGCTCCGCACCGTTCGGCCAATTCGACCTGTGCGGTGACCTGCCCACGGGGACAACCGTGCTCGAGGCGAGCGCGGGGACCGGGAAGACCTACGCCATCGTCGGGCTGGCGGTGCGGTTCGTCGCCGAGGGGCTGGTCGACATCTCGCAGTTGCTGCTGGTGACCTTCAGCCGGGCGGCGACCCAGGAGTTGCGGGAACGCACGCGGGAGCGGTTCGTCACGGTCGCGGCGGCCCTCGACGATCCGGCGGCCGCGCGCGCCGGAGCCGACGAGCTGATCGCGCATCTGGCCGATGCCGACCCGGCCGAGGTGGCGCGGCGGCGCCGGCGGCTGGTCGCCGCGCTGTCGGATTTCGATGCCGGCACCATCTCCACCACCCACGGGTTCTGTCAGCGCATGCTCGACGAACTCGGCATCGCAGGCGAACACGATCCGCGGGTGCGGCTGGTCGAGGGCATCGAGGAACTGGTGAGCACGGTTGCCGAGGATCTGTATCTGGCCCGCTACGCCCGTGGCGGTGCCCCGATGCCGGTGCGGCAGGCGCTGTCGCTGGCGGCGGCCGCGGTGGCGGACCGGCGCGCGCGGCTGGTTCCAGGAGAGGAGCTCGGCGATCACCCCGCGGCCGAGGCGGCGGCGTTCGCGGCCGCGGTGCGCGCGGAAGTCGATCGGCGCAAACGGCTTTCGGGCATCCGCGACTTCGACGATCAGCTGGTGTTGCTGCACGACGTGCTCGCCGACCCGGTCCACGGCGAGCGTGCCTGCCGCCGCATCCGCGACCGCTTCCGGGTGACGCTGGTCGACGAATTCCAGGACACCGACCCACTGCAGTGGGACATTCTGCGGCGCGTCTTCCACGACCACACCACCCTGGTGCTGGTCGGCGATCCGAAACAGGCGATCTACGCCTTCCGCGGCGCCGAGGTCCTCAGTTATCTGGACGCGGTCGCCCACGCCGAGACCCGTCGCGAACTGGACACCAACCGCCGCAGCGATGCCGGCCTGCTGGCGGCGCTGCATCACCTGCTGGGCGGCGCGGCCCTGGGACATGCGCAGATCACGGTGCCGCCGGTCACGGCGGTCCGGCCGCAGAGCCGGCTCACCGGGCCCGAGGGGGCGGCGGTTCCGTTGCGGCTCAGGTGTTTTCCCCGCCAGGGCGCCGGAGCGTTGAACGGCAGCGGATTCCCGGTGGTGGGCCGCCAGCGCGATCGCGTGGCCACCGACCTCGCCGCCGATATCGTCCGCACCCTCGAATCCGGGGCGCGGATCGGCGACCGCGCACTCGGCCCCGGTGATATCGCCGTGCTGGTCCGCACCCGCGCGCAAATCGACCTGGTGCGCGCGGAACTGGACCGCGCCGGTGTCGCCTCCGTCCTCGCCGGCGGCGCCAGCGTTTTCGCCACCCGCAGCGCCACCGACTGGCTGTGGGTGCTGCGGGCGCTGGAACAACCGCATCGCGGCGACCGGGTGCGGCTGGCGGCCACCACCCCGCTGCTCGGCATGTCCGCGGCCGATATCGACGCCGGTGGCGCGGATCTGGTGGGCCGGCTCAGCACCCAGCTGCGCGACGCGGCCCGGCTGTTCGCACGCTCCGGTTTCGCGGCCGTGTTCGACCGGCTGTCCGCCCAGGCACAGCCCGCGCCGCGACTGCTGGCCCAGAGCGGCGGCGAACGGCGCCTGACCGATCTGCGGCATATCGCGCAACTGCTCGACGAGGTCGCCGCGCGGGAATCGCTCGGGCTCACCGCGCTCACCCGCTGGCTGGCCGACCGGGTGCGCGATCCGGCCTCGGGCGCGGTCGCGGGACGCAGCCGCCGCCTCGACCGCGACGCGGCCGCGGTGCAGATCGCCACGGTGCACGCCAGCAAGGGCCTGGAATTCCCTGTCGTCTACTTGCCTTTCGCGTGGGACGGCGCGAAGAACCCCAATCCGTCGACGCTGTTGTTCCACGACGGCGACGAACGGGTCCTGGACGTCGGCGGCCCCGAAGCGCCGGGCTACGCCGAGCACCGCCGCCGCTGCGAGGCCGAGGAGGCGGGGGAGGAGTTGCGGCTGCTGTATGTCGCGGTGACTCGGGCGCAGTGCCAGGTGGTGGCCTGGTGGGCGCCGGCCTACGGTACGGCCGCCGCACCGCTGCATCGGATGATCCTGGGCCGCGCCCCCGGCAGCGCCGACGTGCCGGCGCGCAGTGAGGTGCCCGCGGATCCGATCGTGTTGCAGCAGTTGCGCGAATGGGCCGCGGCCGCCGGTCCTGGCCTGATCGAGATCGAACCCGTCCGCGCGGCGGTCGAGGCGCAGCTGCGCACCGAACGTGACCACACCGGTGACAAGACACTCGAGGCCGCGCGATTCACCCGCTCCGTGGACCACGAATGGCGCCGTACCTCGTACTCGGCGCTCACCGCGTCGGCGCATGAAACAGCGCATGGCACAACGGATTTCGCAGCTACGGAGGCAGTTGAGGGTGGCGCCGACGAGCCGCTGACGCCCGCGCCGGAACTCGGTCCCGGCCTCGGGTCCGACGACGAGTTCGCCGGCGCGGCACCGTCGTTGATGAACGATCTGCCCTACGGCGCCGAATTCGGCACCCTCGTGCACGGTGTGCTCGAGCTGGTCGATACCGACGCGCCGGATCTGGCCGCCGAGGTCCGGATGCGCTGCGAACAGGCCGTCGAGCAACTCATGGCCGACATCGATCCCGGCGCACTCGCCCACGCGCTCGTCGCGGTGCTGCGCACCCCGTGCGATCCGGTCGCGCTGGCCGATATCCGCTCCCGGGATCGGTTGAACGAACTGGAATTCGAACTGCCGCTCGCGGGTGGTGACGACCCGGTGGCGCAGCGGGTGACCGTCCGGCGCATCGGAGCTCTCCTGCGGGAACATCTGCGGTCCGACGATCCGTTCGCCACCTACGCCGATGCCCTCGACCTGCTCGACGACGTTCCGCTGCGCGGGTATCTGACCGGAAGTATCGACGCCGTGTTGCGGACCGACGGCCCCCGCTTCCTCGTCGTCGACTACAAGACCAACCGGCTCGGCACCGGTGAACTGACCGTCGCGCACTATCGGCGCGACCGGATGGCCGAAGAGATGATGCGCTCGCACTATCCGCTGCAGGCCCTGCTGTATTCGGCGGCGCTGCACCGCTATCTGCGCTGGCGGTTGCCCGGTTACGATCCGGCTCGCCACCTCGGCGGAGTGCGCTATCTGTTCGTGCGCGCCATGATCGGCCCGGCGACCCCGCCCGGCCACGGCGTCTTCGACTGGGACCCACCGGCGGAGCTGATCGTGGCGCTGTCGGATCTGCTGGCCGGAAAGGACAGCAGGTGACGGCGATCGCTGTGGCGCAGCGCGCCACCGGACTGCTGCGGACCTTCAACACCGCCGGGGTGTTGTCGGCGGCCGACGTGCACGTGGCACTGCGGCTGGGCCGGCTCGGCGGTGAATCCGGGGAGCAGGTCCTGCTGGCCGCCGCGCTCGCGGTGCGTGCGGTGCGGTCGGGATCGGTGTGCCTGGAATTGCGGCGGATGCACGAAATCGGTGTCGACGGCGAGGGTTTCGATCTCGGCGAGGCGGAACCGGTCGATCCCGCTCTGCTGCCCTGGCCGGACGTCGACAGCCTGTGCGGTCAGTTGCGCGCGAGCCCGCTGGTGTGCGGCAGTCCCGCCGGCCCGCTGTGCCCCCTGCGGCTGGTCGAATCCGAGGGCGGGCCGCTGCTGTATCTGGACCGCTACTACCGGCAGGAGCAGACGATCCGCGAGGTGCTGGCGGACCGTGCGCACGGGCATCCGCTCGTCGACCCGGACACCGTGCGCCGCGAACTGGACCGGCTGTTCCCGGGGACGGGCGGACCCGGCGCCGCCCCGGACCGCCAGCGCATCGCCGCCGCCGTCGCCGCCACCAGCTGGACCACGGTCGTCGCCGGTGGTCCCGGCACCGGTAAGACCCACACCATCGCCCGCATCCTGGCCCTGCTGGTCGCGCACCAGCGCGCGGTCGCCGACACCGCGCCCCTGCGCATCGCGCTGGCCGCCCCGACCGGCAAAGCCGCTGCGCGCCTGCAGGAATCGGTGCGCGAACAGGCCGGCGACCTCGACCTCCCGGAACTGACCGCGGCGACCGTGCACCGGCTGCTGGGCTGGCAGCGCGGCGGCACCACCCGCTTCCGTCACCACGCCCACAACCGGCTGCCCTACGACGTCATCGTCGTCGACGAAACCTCCATGGTGTCGCTGACCATGATGAGCAGGCTGCTGCCCGCCGTGCGCCCGGACGCGCGGCTGGTGCTCGTCGGCGACCCGGACCAGCTGGCCTCGGTCGACGCCGGTGCCGTCCTCGCCGATCTGGTCGCCGGACCGGTGGCCGGCCCGCCGAATCCGATCCTCGAGCAGATCCTGGACACCGGTTCCGGTCCGGTGACCGGCGCCGAAGATCTCAGTGAACGGGAACGAAGCCGCTTGCGCGGCGGCATGATCCGTCTCACCCGTGGCCGCCGGTTCGGTGGCCGGATCGCCGATCTGGCGGTGGCGGTGCGCGCCGGGGACGCCGAGACGGCGCTGGCGCTGCTGCACGACGGCGGTACCGAACTGTCCCTGCACGAACCCGACGACATCGCCGAGGTGCGTGCCGACGTGGTGCGCGCCGCCCGCGAATCCACCACCGCCGCCGAGGCGGGCGACGCCGCGGCCGCGCTGCAGGCGATGGAATCGCATCGCCTGCTGTGCGCGCACCGGCAGGGGCCGTTCGGTGTCGAACGGTGGGACCGGATGGCCGGCGGCTGGGTCGCCGCGGCCGGAATCGGAACGGAATCCGCTGCCGGACAATGGTTTCCCGGCCAGCCTTTGCTGGTGACCGCCAACGACCACGAGGCCCGCATCTACAACGGCGACACCGGTGTCATCGTGCGGTCCGCCGACGGTGGCCTGCGCGCCGCGCTGCAGCGCGGCAGCGAACCGTATCTGGTGCATCCCACCCAATTCCCGGGTGTGACCACGGTGTACGCGATGACCATCCACCGCAGCCAGGGCAGCCAGTACGGTGCGGTGACGATCGTGCTGCCGGGCCCGGAGTCGACGCTGCTGACCCGTGAACTGCTCTATACCGCGATCACTCGCGCCCGGCAGCGGGTGCGCATCATCGGCACGGCGGAGGCACTGGAGGCCGGGATCTCGCGGCGGGTGCTGCGGGCGAGCGGGTTGCGCGGCTGATCTGTCCTGCCGGTGTCAGCCCTGCACGGGGAGGAAGATTCCCGGAATCGTCAGGGCGAGTTCGACATCCTCGCGCCGCCCCAGGGTGACCAGAACGGTGCGAATCATCGTCAGCCGGGCCTCGGCGACCGCATCGGGATCCGGGTCCGCGCCCGGCGCGGTGGCCAGCGACACCTGGTAGACCACGAATGCGCAGACCTGCAGCGCGGTGTCGAGGTCCAGCGGCGCCGGCAGTTGCCGGTCCAGCACGGCGAACTTCTCTCGCACCAGCGCGCGGATGTCGTCGAAGGCCTGCTCCCGGTATGCCGAGACCGGTGAGGCCGGATCGTGCAGTTCCGCGAACACCGGCCGCAGCATCGGCCCGTGCCCGCGGGCCCAGTCCAGGTACGCGTCGATGATGCCGATGCCGAGCGCCACCGGCTCGTCGGACTCTTCCAACGCCTTGCGGATGCCACCCACGAGGCCCTCGTTGGACTGCGTGAGTACCACATCGAGCGGCGCGGTGGCGTTGGCGAAATAGCGGTAGAAGGTGGGCCGCGAGATTCCGGCCTGGTCGATGATCCGCGCGACACTCAGTCCGCGCGAACCGAATTCGGTGAACACCGCGGCGGTGGCGGTGACGATGCGGGAGCGGACCTCGTCGGCCTGCGCGCGCGTCTGTGGCGGCCGGCCCCGGCGAGCGGCGCCGTTGTGAGTGGTGACCACCCCGTCCTGCGGCATCCCGTGGTACCTCCCTGATCGGTCGTGCGGACTTGACATGGCCCGGCATCGCCCCATTAATCTAACATCGGTGTTAATCTAACACTGGTGTTCAACAAATTGTTGAGCGCCTGCCGACCGAGAGGGCCGACAATGACGACCGCCCCAGACCTCGCCGCCGCCCCGGCCCTGCCGCAGGAGCTGGTGGACCGCCTGCTCGCGCACGCCACCGCGGGTGGCGCCCCCTCGGTGGCGATCTTCGCCCCGGCCACCGGCGCGAAGATCGCCGATCTGCCGCAGTCGTCGACCGCCGATATCGACGCCGCCTTCGCGACCGCCCGCAGCGCCCAGCAGCAGTGGGCGCGGGTTCCGGTGCGCGAACGCGCCGCGGTGCTGCGCCGGTTCCACGACCTGGTCCTGGCCGAACAGGACACCATCCTCGACATCGTCCAGACCGAGGCCGGCAAGTCCCGCGTGCACGCCTTCGACGAGGTGGGTGACGTGGCGGTCAACGCCCGCTACTACGCCGCCGCGGCCGAACGGCTGCTGGCCTCGCGCACCCCGCGCGGTGTGCTGCCGGTGCTGACCAAGGTCGAGGTCCGCAACCGGCCCAAGGGTGTGGTCGCGGTGATCTCGCCGTGGAACTACCCGCTGGCCCTCGCTGCCTCCGACGCGCTGCCCGCGCTGATGGCCGGTAACGCGGTCGTCGCGCGCCCGGACAACCAGACCGCGCTCACCGCGCTGTGGGCGATCGACGCCGCCGAACGCGCCGGACTGCCCGCGGGCCTGTGGCAGGCGGTGCTGGGCCGCGGTTCGGTGATCGGCGGCGAGGTGATCGCGCGCGCCGACTACGTCGACTACACCGGTTCCAGCGCCACCGGCCGCACCATCGCCCGGCAGGCGGGGGAGCGGCTGATCGGCTACTCGCTCGAACTGGGCGGTAAGAATCCGCTGCTGGTGCTCGCCGACGCCGACGTGAGCGCGGCCGCCAAGATCGCGGTGCGCGCCTGTTTCGCCTCGGCCGGGCAGCTGTGCGAATCCATCGAGCGCATCTATGTGCACGACCGTGTCTACGATCGGTTCGTCAGCGAATTCACCTCCGCCACACAGTCTTTGCGGCTGGGTTCGGCGCTGGACTACTCCTACGAGATGGGGTCGCTGACCTTCGCCCGCCAGCTCGACACGGTCACCGAACATGTGCAGGACGCCGTCGCCAAGGGGGCGACCGTGCTGGCCGGCGGCCGCGCGCGCCCGGACCTCGGGCCGTACTTCTACGAGCCGACGGTGCTGGCCGGGGTGCGCCCGGGTATGACGGTCTATCGCGAGGAGACCTTCGGCCCGGTCGTCTCGATCTACCGCGTGCACAGCGACGACGAGGCCGTCGACCAGGCCAACGACACCGCTTACGGCCTCAATGCCAGTGTGTGGAGCCGCGATACCGGACGCGCCCGCGAGATCGCCGCCCGCATCCACGCCGGGTCGGTCAACGTGAACGAAGGCTTCATCGCGGCGTGGGGCAGTGTCGCGGCCCCCTCCGGCGGGCTCGGCATCTCCGGCAGCGGCCGCCGCCACGGTCCCGAAGGGCTCCTCAAATACGTCGACACCCAAACCATCGCGGTCCAGCGCGCGCTGCCGCTCGCGCCGCTGCCGGGCATGTCGGAAGCGCTGTGGGCGAAGACCATGACGCTCTACTTCGGCGTGATGAAGGCGTTGCGGCAGAAATGATCTCGCCCGCTCGGGCACAGGGGACTTCGGGCACGAGGGACTCGGGTAGGCAGGAAGAGGAACGGATATGGATACGGTCGCGGGCAAGCGGGTACTGATCACCGGCGCGGCGATGGGCCTGGGCAAATCCTTCGCCCAGCGCGCGGTGCGAGAACAGGCCGCCGACGTGGTGCTGTGGGATGTCAACGAGACCGCGCTGAAGCAGACCGCGGCCGAACTGTCCTCCGGATCGGTGAGCCGGGTGCACCACTACGTGGTCGACGTCTCCGACCAGCAGTCGATCATCGACGCCGCGGCCGCGGTGCGCTCGGAGGTCGGCGATATCGACGTGCTGGTCAACAACGCCGGCATCGTGCGCGGCAACGGCTACTTCTGGGAAACCGAGAACCGCGCCGACATCGACAAGACGATGGCGATCAATTCGCTGGCGCCGATGTACATCGCGCTGGAATTCCTGCCCGCGATGGTGCAGCGTAAAACCCCGGCGCGGGTGTTGAACATCGCCTCCTCGGCGGCGCTGGTGTCCAATCCGCGCATGAGCGTCTACGCCGCGTCCAAGTGGGCGGCGCTGGGCTGGTCGGATTCGGTGCGCCTGGAACTCGAGCAGTCCGGCAACGAGCACGTGAAGGTCACCACGGTGTGCCCGACCTACATCAACACCGGAATGTTCAACGGCGCCAAGGGTTTCTGGTTCACGCCGATCCTGGAGCAGGAAGAGGTCGTCGACACCGCGTGGCGGGAGATGAAGAACGGTGCGGCGCTGGTCGTGCTGCCGTGGACCTCGCGGCTCAACCGCGCCATCTCCGGTCTGCTGCCGCTGAAGGTGCGCGACTTCTACCTGAACAAGGTGGGCGTCTACCACTCGATGGACGAATTCACCGGTCGCAAGTCCTGAGACGCGGCCGATTCACGAGGCTTCGTCGCGCCGGTCACGCCACGGCAGCGTGACCGGCTCCGGCGGAATCCGCCCCGCCAGCAGCTCGCCGAGGAGCCCGGCGAGACCCAGCGGATACACCTGCTGGTCGGTGCTCGCGAGCTCGCCGACACTCCACCAGCGGAATTCGTCGATGGCGGTGCTTTCGTAGCTCAGCAGCCCGCTCGTGTCCGGATCGGTGCCGCTGGTGGGCAGCCGGTAGAAGAAATAGTCCTCACGGAACAAACCCGACAGCCATCCCGGGATGTCCAGATGCCCGGTGGCCACCGCCACCTGCGGCCCGAGATCGGCTGCGCTGATTCGCAATCCGGTCTCCTCACCCAGTTCCCGGGCCGCCGCCTCGGCCGGCGATTCCGCCGCGTCGATGCCGCCGCCGGGCGTGATCCAGTACAGCGGATCCAGCGTGCCGCGATAGGCGATGAGCAGGATCCGGTCGTCGGCGTCCGCGAGGATCACCCGTCCCGACCTGCGCACGTATCGCTGCTCCACAAGGCCCCATGCTAGCGGCCGAAGCGAATCCGTTTGTGCCATACTCTGCGCGGCGGAATGCGCCGAGGGAGGACGGAAGTACGCATGGGCCTGATGGACAAGATCCGTGGCGAATTCGTCGACATCATCGAATGGCTCGACGATACGAATTCCACGCTGGCGTGGCGGTTCCCGCGCTACGACAACGAGATCAAGAACGGCGCCGAACTGATCGTGCGCGAGGGCCAGCAGGCCGTCTTCGTCTACCGGGGGCAGCTCGCCGACCGCTACGAGCCCGGCCATTACGCGCTGACCACGGAGAACATGCCGATCATGTCCACCCTGCAGGGGTGGAAACACGGGTTCAACAGCCCGTTCCGGTCGGAGGTGTACTTCGTCAACACCCGGCCGGTCACCGATTTCCGCTGGGGCACACCGCAACCGGTGACCGTCCGTGATCCCGACTTCCGCATGGTGCAGGTCCGCGCCAACGGCACCACCATCGTGAAGGTGGTCGACCCGGCCGTCTTCCTGCGCCAGGTGATCGGCACCGAGAGCGTGGTCGACATGGAGCAGATCACCGATTTGCTGCGGCGCACCGTCGCGCTGGCCTTCTCCGACATGGTGCTCGCCACCGGGCTCGGCGCGATCGATCTGCAGGGGCGTCAGGTCGAATTGTCCGACAAGCTGCGCGAATTCGTGGCGCAGCGGGTGGCGTCGTTCGGACTGGGGGTCGACGCGGTCACCATGACGATCTCGCTGCCGGAGGAGATCCAGCAGGCGATGACCCGCGGCGTGGCCCGCGGTGTCGAGGCCGGCGGTTTCGCCGACAACGTGCGCGATCCGAACCGGTATCAGCAGGTGCAGGCGGCCGACGCGATGCTCGCCGCCGCGCAGAATCCCGGCGGCGGGGCGATGGGCGCGGCGATGCAGGCCG
>NZ_LZMK01000046.1:0-1299 GCF_001665865.1 Nocardia sp. 852002-20019_SCH5090214
CCGACCAAACTGAGCGGAACAGCCGTGGCCGGCATGCTCGCCCGGGAACTCGAGACCCACTGCCCGGAGGGCTTCATCCCCGCTCGACTCACAGTCGACCTGTATCAACCGGTCGACAACGCCGCGTTCGATCTGCGCAGCACGGTGGTCCGTCGAGGATCTCGAATCACTGTTGCCGACGCGGCACTGTCGCAAGACGGTCAGCAACGTGTGAGGGCGACAGCCGTTTTCCTCACCACCGGGACCGAACCGCCTGGCCAGCTCTGGAGCCGAGACGAACCGCTGCCGGTTCCGCCGCAGGAGAGTGCTGTGCCCGGCGGGACGCCGCCGCTGTTCAAGAGCGGCGATCGCGACTGGTCCGAGGATTTCGCGGCGAATCAAAACGCCGACCGCAAAATCTCCTGGCAGAACCTGCCACCACTGGTCGCCGGGGAACCGATCACTGGGTTCCAGCGCGCCGCGATCCTGGGTGACTCCACGAACCACGTGTGTCACTGGGGCACCGAAGGCGCCGGCTACATCAACGCCGATGTGACCGTGGCTCTTTCGCGTCTGCCGATCGGCTGCGAACTCGGACTACGCGCCGACAACACCATCGCCTCGGCGGGCGTGTCCATCGGCAGCGCCACCCTCTACGACCGCACCGGCCCGGTCGGCACCTCCGTGGTCAGCACACTGTCGAACGCACGACGCCAAATCGACTTCGCCGCCACCACCAGCGCCGCATTCGGCGGCGAGTAACCGGCGGGTGCTTCACGGGTGAGGAAGCATCTCCGGCTGAGCGAGCCTGGCGATCGTTTGAGCAATGTCGGTGCCAGGCTGGCTGAAGGTGGCGTCGAAGTAGGCAAGCAGGTATGCCCGTTGCAGGTCGATCGAACGGGCCGTGTCGATTGTGCCGACTGCTTCGGCCTTCTTGGCGGGCTCGAGCAGGCCGGCCGTGGTCAGTTGCGGCAGGATGATCTGCTGGTCGCACAGCGACATGTGCTGGGTTCCTGCGATGCGCAGGGGGATCTTCACCCCAGTGTTGGTTGCCCAGCGCGGTTCCCAGCCCGGATTGCCGAACCAGGGCGAGGTGTCGCTGGCCAGCATCAGCAGCGGCCGGTCGAGACCGTCCGCGGCGACAGAGCCCAGGATCGGGCCGTCCAGATCGACGCCGGCACGGACACGGTGGTCGTCGTGCATCGTTTGCACGGTTGTCGACCCGCCTAGCGAGTGACCGAACATTCCGACTTTCGACAGGTCGAGGTCCTCGGCGAGGTGCGGTGGGAGTCCAGCGCGTCCCGGCTGTTCGGTGGCAGC
>NZ_LZMK01000047.1:0-625 GCF_001665865.1 Nocardia sp. 852002-20019_SCH5090214
TGTTCTGGGCGAGCCCGGCGTGCCCGGAATGGACGGACGCGAAGGGACAGAAACGCTACTTCGACCAGAGCAACCAGTACCGGTTCGACGAGGAACTCGGCATCGTCGAGGATCCGGCGTCCGGGCGCAGCCGCGCGCTGGTCGAGCAGATTCCCCGGTATCTGCGTGCGATGGCCGCGCGCGGCAAGCCGGTGCTGGCCGGGGTGATGGAAAACGTCGTGCAGTGCTGGAAGTGGGACGACCGGCATCGGTGGCTGCGCGAGATCCAGGACCTCGGTTACGAGACCCGGGTCATCGCCCTGAATTCCGCGCACGTGCTGCCGCGCACCTGCCTGCCGGTGCCGCAGTCCCGCGACCGGCTCTACATCGCGTACTGGCTCAAATCGCTGGGGCGGCGCCCGGATTGGGACAAGTGGCTGCGCCCGAAGGCATGGTGCCCGAGCTGCGAGCAGGTTGTGGACGCGATCCAGTCGTGGAAGAAGCCCGGCACGCAGATGGGCCGCTACGGCGTGCGTCACGGCCAGTATGTCTACCGGTGCCCGTCGAGGGCGTGCCGGTACGCGATCGCCGAGCCGATCACCACACCGGCGTCGGTGGCCATCGACTGGAGCCTGCCGCCCGGGGA